>NZ_JAWHOO010000020.1:0-39338 GCF_032586855.1 Pseudomonas syringae group sp. J254-4
GAGGCGAATTCTACAGCGTTACAACCGCGTGTCAAACTCTTTTTTCTCACCGCTGTCGATCACTGCTGACTCGACCTCCTTCCTCGCTGACTCTTCACTCCAAAACCTTGTAAACTATTGATCTACAAGGCTTTTTTGTTTCCGTCTGCGCCGGAAGTGGGGCGAATTATAGACAGATCACAGAGGGCGTCAACCGTTAATTTCAAAAACACCGAAATTGCCCGTTTCGTGATTACCTATATAGAAGGGAAAGCAAAGATTGCGCAATATATTGCCCACGCATCGATTGTTGCGCATCATGTCCGCTTACCAGCACCCGGATCACCCCCAGGATGTACAACCGAAATGTCTGAGAAACCCCACACTATAGCGGCCGCCCTTTTCCCTTTGGGGCTGCTGATGATCGCCATGATCTCCATTCAAAGCGGCGCGTCGCTGGCAAAGAGTCTTTTCCCCGTAGTGGGCGCGCAAGGCACCACGACCTTGAGGCTGGTATTTGCGAGCCTTATCCTTATCGCCATCCTGCGCCCGTGGCGAGCGAATCTGACCGCAAAATCGCTACGCACTGTGGTGATCTATGGCATTGCGCTGGGCAGCATGAACCTCCTCTTCTATATGTCGTTGCAGACTGTACCTCTGGGAATCGCGGTCGCGCTGGAGTTCACCGGCCCACTGGCTGTAGCTCTGCTGTCTTCGCGCAAGCCCATCGATTTTTTATGGGTTTCTCTGGCAGTCATCGGCTTATTACTATTGATCCCCCTCGGGACCTCGAACGAAGCGATTGATCTGATCGGCGCTGCTTATGCTCTCGGGGCCGGGGTGTGCTGGGCCGCTTATATAGTGTTCGGGCATAAGGCAGGTGCAGACAACGGCGTACAGACCGCCGCGCTTGGCGTGATGGTTGCCGCACTCTTCATCGGACCTGTCGGCGTGATACACGCAGGCTCTGCATTACTGGACATATCACTGATACCGGCAGCACTGGGTGTCGCCATTCTGTCGACCGCCCTGCCCTACAGCCTGGAAATGATCGCCCTGACGCGAATGTCGGCGCGCACATTCGGCACGCTGGCAAGTCTGGAACCTGTCTTCGCAGCGCTATCAGGTCTGGTGTTTCTTCACGAGAGCCTTTCACTGACCCAATGGCTGGCAATTGGCGCAATCATCTTCGCATCCATCGGCGCCACCCTTGGTTCTGCAAACACAAAACCTCAATTGGTCCCTGCCGACTGAACTGACCACGCAGTCACAAGGTCAAGAAGCGATATGGCACTAGCATTTGTTGAGCGCATGCGCCATGTTTACGCCTGACCTACTCATGTTCGAGAGTTCTGCGTCACAGTTTTACCGACTCATGATCCAGTCAACCGGATGGATCGCGATCAGCAATGGCCCGCTAAGGAAAGGAATGAAATACATTTTTATCGTATTGGCCATGTTGGCTGTGGCAGGTTGTGCAGCTACATCCAAGCCCGTCAAGCAAAGCAAGCGCGGCATTCACATCAACTGCTCCGGCCTGACGTCTTCCTGGGCCAAATGCTATGAGCTTGCGACCAACGCCTGTGCGTCAAGGACGTTCAAGGTCATCGCAAAATCGGGCGATGCCACAGAAGAGCCGGAAGACTATCCGTTCGGCCTCAACCCCGCTGGTTATACCAGCCGCAGCATGATCATTGTCTGTAGAAAAAGCACACCACTGACGGATCCGTTACCGCAGGACTGAGCCTGCGGCAACTTGCTTCGATCCATCCAAGATCAGACAGCGACCGTGCGTGCCTGCAACCACAACAGCGCTGTACCCTGCAGTAGAGGGCTTAACCTCGCGAGAACCTGAGCGTGGTAATCGTTCAGCCAGGTGCGCTCTTCCTCGTTCAACATTGAGACCTCGATGCAACGTGTATCGATCGGGCACAGTGTCAGGGTTTCAAAGCGCAGGAACTCGCCAAACTCGGTAGTGCCCGCTTCCTGGTTAATCACCAGGTTTTCGATACGCACACCCCAGCGCCCGGGCCGATAAGTACCCGGCTCAATGGACGTGATCATGCCCGGCAGCATGGCCGTCTGCGGCGTTGCAGGTGCCTGATAGGCAATGACTTGTGGCCCCTCGTGGACGTTCAGAAAATACCCGACACCATGCCCGGTGCCATGACCGTAGTTGACGCCTTCACTCCAGATTGGCGCCCGGGCAATGGCATCCAGCAACGGCGACAGAATGCCCTTGGGAAAATGAGTGCGCGATAACGCGATAACGCCTTTGAGAACCCGAGTACAGTCGTGCTTCTGCTCGGCACTCGGCGTGCCGATCGCAACCATGCGCGTGATATCGGTGGTGCCGCCAAGGTATTGACCGCCCGAGTCGATCAACAGCAAGCCATCACCTTCGATCTGCGCATGCTCCGCTTCAGTCGCACGGTAATGCGGCATCGCACCGTTGGCATTGAAACCTGCAATAGTTGCAAAGCTGGGTGAAACATATCCCGGACGTCGCTCCCGTGCCTGAGTAAGCTTTTCATCAATCGTCACTTCGCTGATGGGCTCACGTCCCAGCGCGCTGTCCAGCCAGGCGAAGAACTCACAGAGTGCCGCACCATCCTGCTCCATTGCCTGACGGATATGACCGGCATCGGTCTCGGTTTTTTGCGACTTCAGCAGCGTACTCGGATTAAGCCCTTCGACCAGCGTGACTTCACTGTCCAGGTAATCGAGCAAGCCGCAGGTAACACGCGCCGGATCAACCAGCAGTCGTGCGTCTTTCGGCAGCTCGCGCAAGGCTGCGCCAATCTGCGTGTACTCCATGAGATTGATACCGTCGCGCTCCAGACGCGAACGCACCGAGTCCGGCACTTTCCGTGAGTCCACGAACAGCGTGACGCTATGCGGGCCGATCAGGGCGAAGGCGATGAAAACCGGATTATAGGAAACGTCAGCGCCACGCAGATTGAACAGCCAGGCTATGTCATCCAGTGTTGCGATGAAGTGCCAGTCAGCGTTTCGCTCGGCAACGATCTGGCGAACACGAGCCAGTTTTTCAGCACGGTCCAGAGATGCCTGAGGGGGCAAGTGTTCGTAGATTGGGTGAGACGGCAAGGCAGGACGATCCTGCCAAAGCTCGGTGAGCAGATCGATATCCGTACGCAGGCGGGCGCCGCGCGCGTAAAGCCTGCTTGCAAGGGTGCGCGAAGAGGCAACGGCCAGGACCGCCCCGTCAACGGCAACCACACTTTCGGCTTTGGCTTCGTCTGCCAGCCATTCAAGCGGACCCTGCTGGCCCGGCAACAGTTTTACCAGCTCGATACCGCTACTTGCCAGTTCCTTGGTTGCCTGCTCCCAATAGCGACTGTCAGCCCATATGCCTGCAAAGTCCTGGGTAATGATCAGTGTACCGACCGAGCCGTGAAAACCCGACAGCCACTGGCGCCCCTGCCAATAGCCGGGCAGGTATTCGGAGAGGTGCGGATCCGCTGACGGCACCAGATAGGCATCGATGCGCTCCCTGCTCATCAAGGCGCGGGTTTGCGCCAAACGTTCTGCCACTTCTGAACTGGCATTGGATTGCGTGCTCATTGACTCTCCTGCTGACCCGGAAATTGACTGCTTTCACCGGTTCAGATAATGGAGCACTCATCGATACTGAGCAACCGCCCAAAACGCTGGCTGAATCAGACAGGCATGAATCGAATCGGCCGCACGCTCGATATCCTGATCACGCGTGAAGCGGCCCAGGCTCAGACGTATGGTCTGGCCGGCAGCCTGCGGACTCAGTCCCAGAGCCAGCAGGACGTGTGAAGGCAAGTTTTTTGCCGAGTTACAGGCCGAGGTGGAAGAGAAGGCAAGTCTGTCGCCCAGCGCTGCTATGTCGAGATCGTTGTGGGTAAACGTAAAACTGAGGGTGTGGGCAATCCGCTGGGTGGGACTGCCGTTGATACACACCCCCGGAATATCGGCCAGTCGCTCACAAAGAAGGCGATTGAGCCGCTGTATTTCAATAACCTCTTCTTCAAGCACTTCGGCCGCCAGGGCAAAGGCCGCGCCCATCCCGGTAATCTGATGCGTCGCCAGGGTACCGGAGCGCAGCCCACATTCGTGCCCGCCCCCGTGAATCTGGGCGAGAACCCGTTGCTGAGCGCGTGGGCCGACATACAGCGCGCCAATCCCTTTGGGCCCATAGATTTTGTGTGCAGAAAGCGACATCAGGTCTACTTCAAGCTGGCTCAAGTCAATCGGCAACTTGCCAGCGCCCTGCGCAGCGTCGACATGCAACAATGCGCCGTGAGCCCGTACCCGCCTGCCGATTTCCGCGATGTCGTTGACCGTACCCAGTTCGTTGTTGACCAGCATCAGCGAGACCAGAAACGTATCATCGCGCAAAGCAGCACTGACCGCGTCGGCGCTGATCAGGCCATCGCTGTCCGGTGCCAGCCAGGTAACCTCGACGCCCTCTTCCTCAAGTTGCCGGGCAGTATCAAGGGTTGCCTTGTGTTCGATCTGACTGGTGATGAAATGGCCGGACCTGCCTCCGGCGAATGCTGCCTGCCTCTTCGCGCGCTCTTGAGCCACGCCCTTGAGTGCCAGATTGCTGGATTCGGTGGCACCGGAGGTCCAGATGATCTGCGAAGCCTGAGCACCTACCAGATGGGCGACCTGCTCACGGGCAATCTCTACCGCAACGCGGGCCTTTTGTCCGAATGAATGAGCGCTGGATGCAGGGTTGCCAAAATTGCCTGCCACACCCAGACAATCAACCATGACCCTGATAACACGCTCGTCCACAGGTGTAGTGGCGGCGTAATCAAAATACAGCGCTGGCTCTTTCATGTTCGTTCTCCTGCTTGCAGTCTGTGAACACGATCATGCACCAAACCAGATAGAACCAAAAATTATCAATTAATATTTATATATAACAATTAGAAATATAAGCAGGCCGATATTGTAAAATCCGATGACTTATTGTCGTCTTGCAGAGCGCGTTCAGCGTGTCATTTAAATACACATGGAGGATGATATTTTTTTGACACCCTTATAAATCATATAGTTATAAAATCTGATCGACCATTTATCAAAAATATAACAGAAAGCTGACGAAACAATTTGACAGATACCCTGCCGCCACCGATATATAGGACCGTCAGGCGCATTCCGTTGTCACGCACATGCCGCAGAGCATAGCGTCGGGATAATCAAGCCGAAGTCGACCGCTGTTCCGTCCCACGCTGTCAGTTATTTCCGCGGTGCTCATCAGGCGCCGGCGGATGTCTGTTGACTCCCCATTCTATTTTTAAAGTGCTGAACACGTTCGGTGTGGCGGTAGCGTTGCCGGAAGCAATGCAGCGTCTGCACAAAAAAAGATGTCCGGTCACCCACTCGGCAACACCCCGATTCAGAGAAACATGGAGGCTTCGATGATTAATGTGACCAAGACGTATCTGGGTGATATCGACCAGTTCAAACGCTACGTCGAAGGTATCTACGCCCGTGGCTGGCTGACCAATCACGGCCCGCTGGCCAAGGAACTGACAGACCGGCTCAAGGACTATCTGGGCGTCAAACACATTATTCTGACCAACAATGGCACCCTGGCCCTGCAGGTTGCCTATCGGGCTCTGGGCTTGAGCGGCAGCGCTGTTACAACGCCATTCAGTTTCGTCGCCACCAGCAGCTCGCTGCAATGGGAAGGTCTTCGCCCGGTCTTTGCCGATATTGATCCGGACACCTGGAATATCTCGCCGCAGCACATCAAACGCAGCATCGCCGAAGACACCACAGCAATCGTGGGCACCCACGTGTTTGGCAATCCTTGCGACGTAGAAGCCATTCAGCAAATTGCTCGTGAACATAAGCTCAAGGTGATCTATGACGGCGCACATGCATTTGCCGTGCGCCATGCAGGCCAGTCGGTGCTAAACCATGGCGATATCAGCACCCTGAGCTTTCACGCTACCAAACTGTTTCACACGATCGAAGGCGGCGCGATCATCACCAACGACGACGAACTGGCCAGAAGCGCCCACCTGATGTGCAACTTTGGCATATCGGGAGTAGACCGAATCGACGGCATCGGCATCAATGCCAAGCTCAATGAATTCTCCGCAGCCATGGGGCTGTGCATTCTCGACAACATCGGCAACATCCTTGAAGAGCGCGCGCAAATCGCTCACCGCTATACATCAGCACTGGAAAGTTACCTGGATCTGCAACAACCCCAGGCCGACAGCGAACTCAATAACAGCTATTACCCGGTGGCGCTGCATAACGAGCAACAGCTGTTGACGGTGCGCACGGCACTCAACCTGCGCAAGATCAACCCACGCCGGTACTTTTACCCCTCACTGGACACCCTTGAATACCTGCAGCCACAGCCCGGCCAGCCTGTGTCCAGAGCATTGAGCGAACGAGTGCTGTGCCTGCCGATCTATCCCGGCCTGCTGAGAAGCGAGCAGGACCTGGTCATCCGCACGCTGATCGAAACCTGTGGTGTGACTGATACGGACTACCCGGCTTGCTCCGCTGCCGGGGTCTGCTGACTATCATGCCTGGCACAACCCCGGTCATTCGCAACCGCCCGATCATTCGCAGCCGTTCGATCATTCGCAACACCGTCCTGAACTACAGCGGACAGGCCTATGTAATGCTGGTCGGGATTCTGATCATGCCGTTTTATCTCGGCCATCTGGGTGCCGAGGTCTACGGCCTGATCGGTTTCTTCACCCTGCTGCAAGCCTGGCTGCAACTGCTGGACGCAGGGTTATCCCCAAGCCTGGTGCGCGCGGTGGCACATCAGCAAGGCACTCCCGTGAGCGAACAAAGCCTGGGCCGTCTGCTGCGCTCATTCGAACTGATATTTCTGCCCATCGCGATGCTCTGCGGGCTGCTTATCCATGTCGCCAGCACCTGGATCGCAGCACAGTGGTTGAACGCCAATACGCTGCAACCCGACACACTGGCGCAGTGCATCACCCTGATGGGCATCGTCATCGCCTTGCGCCTGTATTCGACACTCTATAAAAGCGCCATTCAGGGCCTTGAGCAGCACGCCTGGCTGAACGTTGCGAATGTGTCGATTGCAACGCTGCGCTACTTCGGCGGCTTGCTGCTGGTCAGTCAGTTTTCCCGGGACCCACAGGACTTTTTTATATTTCAGCTTGTAGTCGGGCTGCTCGAAGCCCTGCTATTTGCCAGCAAAGCCCGCAGCCAGATGCCTGCGCCACACTGGCTGACCGGCCTGGACTGGCAACTGGTCAAGCCGCTGATGCCCTTCGCCGCCAGCCTGTCGTTGAGCGCAGTGCTGTGGATTGTGCTGACTCAGGTGGACAAGGTGCTGCTGTCGAATCTGCTGCCGCTGGATCAGTACGGCTACTTTTCACTGGTTGCGTTGATCGCCACTGGCATCGTGATGCTGAGCAACCCGCTGGTTCAGACGCTCTTGCCGCGCCTGACCGTGTTGATGGCCGAAGGTAGACGCGACGACATGCACACGTTGTTTCTGGCAGCCAATCGCCTTGCCTGTACCTTTCTGTTCCCGCTGGCAGCGGTCATTGCCCTGTATGCCGAACCGCTGATTATCGCCTGGACGGGTGATGACGCCGCCGCGCGCTGGAGTGGGCCGGCGCTGGGCTGGTACGCGCTGGGCAGCGCAATCATGGCCGCCAGTGCTTTTCAGTTCTACCTGCAATACGCCTACGGCCGAATGCGCTTGCACCTGTGGTACAGCGTGATTTCGACACTGATCAGCGTGCCTGTAATGTTTGTGGCTATCCATTATCAAGGCGTTTACGGCGCAGCGCTGGCGTGGTTTTTTCTGCGTGCGACGTCCTTCGCCATATGGCCCGTCATCGTCCATCGGCACCTGGCACCGGGCCTTCATCGCCAATGGTTGAGCGACATTCTGCGGATCAGTGCGATGACCGCTGCGGGCCTGGCGATCAGCGCGCCTGTGTTCCATCTGATTGCCGATGAAAGCCGTGGCAGCCTGCTGCTGGCGCTCGCCGCCAGTGGTCTTGTCACTCTGACACTGGTAGCGGCAAGCCATAGACCGCTGGCGTCGAAAATCTATGTTTTGTTCAGCAAACCGAGTACCTGAGCCATGGACGACACTGCAAAAAATACCGACGAGGCCTGCATGGCACCGCCGTTGCTGAGCATCATATGCCCCGCCTACAACCAGGAGGCCTTCATTGCTCAGGCACTGGACGGGTTTCTGTCACAGCAGACCGATTTCAGGTTCGAAATCCTGATCAACGACGATGCATCCACGGACGGCACTGCACGCATCATTGCGCACTACGCCGAGCGGCATCCGACGATCATTCGGCCCTTCTATCAGCAGGTCAATCAGTACAGTCAGGGCGCGCCTTGCGTTCCGGGCCTGTTCGCTGAAGCTCGCGGCCGTTATATCGCCTACTGCGAAGCCGACGATTACTGGACTGATCCGCGAAAGCTGCAGTTGCAAGTGGACTTTCTCGAGAACCATGCCGATTACGTCATCACCTATCACGATGCGTTCGCCTTCGACGAACACGGCCAGTACGGCGTGCAGCTGCAAGGCCTGTTACGCAGCGACGCTACGGCGCTGGAGCTGCAAAAGGCCAGACGCCTGTCGACCCTGACCGTCTGCTTTCGCAATGTATTCAGCACAATGCCGCCCGAATTGAGCATGTGCGGAGCACCGTTGAACGATATGTGCTGGTGGTCGTTGCTGGGGGCTTACGGCAAAGGCAAGTTCATGGCGCAGATCAAGCCGGCTGCCTATCGGCTGCACCCCGGCGGCGTGTTTTCCATGCGCAGCGACAAACGCAAATTGCATATGAACCTGCAGACCTGTTCAAGCCTGGCCAACTATTACAATCGTCTGGGCAATCAGCCCCTGTACGAACACTTCCTGATGCAGACGGTGTGCCTCTCGCTGGCCGCGCTCGCCCCCCGCCACAAACTGCAGACGTTGTGGAAAGTGGCCGGCAATGTTGTCGTCAACCTGAGCAGACGCCTGTTCCAGACCAGTGGCAAAGCACATGTTCAGTAACGTACTGGTGTTGTGCGTCGGCAACATCTGCCGCAGCCCGATGGCCGTCGCGATACTGCATCAACGCTTGGAGGCCACACAGGTGCGCGTTCAGTCGGCAGGCATCGCCGCGCTGTCAGGTTCGTCCATCGACCCGGCGGCTCGGCAGGTTCTGCAAACGCACCGGGTACAGCCTCAGCGCCATGCAGCTCGGCAGATGAGCCGTGAGCTGCTACGCCAGGCTGACCTGATTCTGCTGATGGAGCAGGCACATTTTGCCGACGTCCTCAAACTTGCACCCGAAGTACGCGGCAAAGCCTTTCTGATCGGTAAATGGCAACACCCGCTCGACATCGCCGACCCTTACCGACGTCCCGCATCAGCCTTTGAACAGACCTACGCGCAGCTCTCACGCTGCATTGACGACTGGCTTCCTCATTTTCAGTCAGGAGCAACAGGATAAATGACCGCCATGAACCGTCCTTCGCTGGATTTCCACCAGGACTCCCGGATTGATCTGGCAGCGGTCCTGCGCATGCTGTTCGATCACAAAGCGCTGATCCTGTGGACCGTCAGCCTGTTTTTTCTGATCGGCCTGGGCTACGCCATTCTGGCCACGCCGGTGTATCAGGCCACCGCCATGATTCAGATAGAGCCCCGAAAAATCGGCATCGAGGGCACCCCGGAGGTCAGCGCCAAGCCATTGTCAGTGTCACAGGCGACCACCGAGATCGAGCTGATCAAGTCGCGCGCATTGTTGGGCAAGGTCGTCGACGATCTGAAGCTCAATACGCTGCAGACACCTGATTTCTTTCCGGTGATCGGCCCCTATCTATATCGCACCTTCAAGCCGGTGCGCGACGGTGAATTGGCTCAGCCTTTATTCGGCCTGACGCAATACGCGTGGGGTGGCGAGAAAATCGAGGTATTTCAACTGGAAGTGCCGGAGCACCTGCTGGGCGAAAAACTCACCCTAACCGCGGGCAAGCCTGGCCAGTTCTCGCTCTACGATAACGAACACAATCTGTTGCTTGGTGGCATCCTCAACCGTGTTGTCGAAGGCAACGGGGTAAAGATTCAGGTCGCCACGCTACGCGCGCGTCCCGGTACCGACTTCAGCGTCTCCAGACAGCGCACGCTCAGCACCGCGCTGGTTTATCAGAACCGTCTGAAGATCGCCGAGGCCGGCCGGGACTCGGGCATCATCTACCTGTCCATCGAGGACCAGGACGCACAGCGGGCCAACCGGATTCTCGACGAGGTCAGCCATCTTTATGTACGCCAGAACGTAGAGCGCAGTTCGGCCGAGGCCGCGCAGCGGCTGCAGTTTCTACGCTCGCAGTTGCCTGCCGTGCGCAAACAGCTGGAGGACGCGGAGACTGCGCTGAACACCTTCCAGACCAGCGCCAGGTCGGTGGACCTGAGCATCGAAACCAAAGGCGTGCTTGATCAGGTGGTCAGCCTCGACTCGATGCTTTCCGAACTGAAACTCAGGCGCGTAGAGCTGGAACGGTTGTACACCCGTGAGCACCCGACCTATCGCAGCCTGATGAGCCAGATGAACCAGCTGGAACAACAGAAACAAGGCCTGTTGAAGAAGATCGACGCGCTGCCCATGACCCAGCAGGAGTTGCTGCGTCTGACCCGCGACATGCAGGTCATCAGCCAGACCTACACATTGATGCTCAACAAGAGTCAGGAGCAGGACATTCTGCGTGCTGGCAGCATTGGTAATGTGCGGGTCATCGACAACGCCGACACCAACGTCGAAAGACCCGTCAAACCCATGAAGACGCTGATTGTGCTGATCGCTACGCTGATCGGTGCACTGGTCGCAATGATCATCGTATTCGTGCGCCAGGCATTCTATCGAGGCATCGAGAGCGCCGAAGTCATCGAAAGTCTGGGCATGCCGGTCTACGCATCATTGCCTCACTCGCGGCAGCAGGAACGCCTGGAAAAGCGCGATCAGGACAGCAAGGACTCAAGACTGCTAAGCATTGCCGCACCTGGCGAGCTGGCCATCGAATCGCTGCGCAGCCTGCGTACCAGCTTGCACTTCGCCATGCTGGAGGCGCGTAACAACGTACTGATGATATCGAGCCCGACACCAGGCGCCGGCAAATCGTTTGTATCGAGCAATCTGGCAACCATCATTGCCCAGACCGGCAGGCGCGTCCTGTTGATCGATGCCGATATGCGCAAAGGCTACCTGCATCGGCTCTTTGGCCTGCAGCCCAAACACGGTCTGTCCGACACGCTGGCCGCCCGCTTGAGGTGCACCGAAGTCATCCATCAGACGCGGGTCCGGCATCTGGATTTCATCTCCTGTGGTTTCGCCGCGCCCAACCCCTCGGAACTGCTGATGCATGACAACTTCAACAGGATGCTGGCCGAATTGTCGCCGTTATATGACCTGATTCTGATCGACACGCCACCAATCCTTGCCGTGACCGACGCGACACTGGTGGGTCGCCAGGCAGGCACCTGCCTGCTGGTTGCCCGTTTCGGCATGACCACCGTCCAGGAAATCGAGGCCTGCAAACGCAGGCTGGGCCAGAACGGAATTCTGATCAAGGGTGCCATTTTCAACGCGGTGGTGCGCAAGGCCACGACGTCCGATTACGACTACGCAGCCTATGGCTACAACTACCACCCTGCGCCCCGATAACCCGTAGTGACGCCTGCCGTTCACTGCGCTGTTTCATTTAAAAGGAATTAATCATGGCCCTCTCCGCCCAGGACGCTCGCTGGTATCTGATCCAGACCAAACCGCGTCAGGAAGCCCGCGCCGAAGAGCATTTGCGACGCCAGCATTTCCAGTGCTACCGACCGTTGCAGGTCGATGCGAAAAAAACCGCTGCCAGGGTTCAGGCCGACGAGCCTTTGTTTCCCGGCTACCTGTTCATTCAGATGGATCAGGTACAGGACAACTGGTACCCGATTCGCTCCACCCGTGGCGTCTCGCGCATCGTGACGTTCGGCGGACACCCGGTGCCGGTTCGCGATCATCTGATCGAGCAGATCCGCCAGCGGCTCTCCGCACCTGCGCCCAAAGCACGATTTATTCAGGGTGATCCGGTAATGATCACGACGGGCAGCTGGAGTGATGTGGAAGCCATCTTTCTGAGCGAAGACGGCACCGAGCGTGCGGTGATTCTGCTCAACATGCTGCAACGCCAGCAAAAAGTGGTATTGCCCATCAGCAGCCTTTCAAGGCTCGAAGCCCGCGCGTAAGGCCTGCCGCTCCTGCAGAAAAGTGCCCAAGGCGTTTGCCTGAAAACATGCGTCGTCAGTCTGCTTCCACTGCCCCCGGAACCCCACCATGCCCCACCAGACCACCCTGGTGACGCTCACCTATGGTGACCGTTTCAGCTATCTGCACACATTGATCAGCCGCTCGCTGGAAAGCCCGCTGATTGGTCGTGTGATCATTGTCAGCAACGCTTCCGTCGCACCATTACAGGCGCTGTGCGATAAGTGGCCCGAGCGGGTTCAGGTGATCTGGCTGCCTGACAACACCGGCTCGGCCAACGGCTATTCGACCGGCATCAAGGCCGCGCTGGAGAACGGCGACGAGTACATCTGGCTGATGGACGACGATAACGCGCCGACCGCTCATGCCATTGAGGTGTTGCACCGGTCTCTACAAGAACGGGAAACGATCGACGGCCGGGACAATTGCGCAGTGCTCGGCTTTCGCCCCACGCATCAAGCGGACATCGCTTCGGGTGTACCGCTGCGTTACGCCATTCAGCGGCGCTCGAGCTTCTTCGGCTTTCACATCGCCCAGTTGCCATACAAGATCTGGCGACGCCTGCCTTGGGGAAAGCCGGGGGCCAGCGTGGCCATGCCGGAACGGGTACAGCTTCCTTTCGCTACCTACGGGGGGTTGCTGGCCCATCGCAGCCTGTACAAGAAAATCGGCCTGCCACTGGACGCACTCAAGCTGTACAGCGATGACACCGAATACACCTGGCGCATTACCGACGGTGGCGGGAAGGTATTTCTGGTACCCGAAGCGTTGCTGGAGGATCTCGAGGACTCATGGAACATCAAGGCGCGCACCCGCAACGTCTATGAAAGCTACCTGTCGGGCGGATCGGACCTCCGCGCCTATTACGCCGCGCGTAACCAGGCGTGGTTCGACCGGCATATCTGGGCGTCCTCCCCCCTGCTCTACCGACTCAATCGCCAGGTGTTTCTCTGCCTGTTGAGCCTGTATGCCTGGCGCTATGACGCCGACGCGCGTCTGAACCTGATCAACGACGCCATTCACGATGGGGAAGCCAGCAGGCTGGGCCTGAACAAGGCCTACCCGTTATGAAGATACTGTTTATCAGCAGCCTTTATGCGCCCGATATCGGCGGCGGCGCAGAGATCATTCTGCAACGTACTGTCGAGGGCTTGCAGCAACGTGGACACAGCGTCGCCGTGCTGGCCACCACCGATCGGCCCGGCCTGCAGCTGGCAGAGGTCAATCGGGTCAAGGTCTATCGCGCCGGCCTGCTCAACCGGTACTGGCACTTCATCGCCCAGCGTCCGGGCCGTCTGGCGCGGCTTGCCTGGCACTGGCGCGATCGCTACAACGCCGGCATGCGCGAGTACGTGAGGCGAGTGGTGGAACTGGAGCAGCCGGAGCTGGTGGTGTGCCATAACCTGACCGGCTGGTCGGTGTCGGCGTGGGACGAAATAACCGGGGCCAATCGCCCGATCGTGCAGGTCCTGCATGACTTTTACTTGCTCTGCCCGGCCAGCACCATGTTCAAGAAGGGTCATAGCTGTCAGCGCCAATGCACGATGTGCTCGCAGTTGCGCAGCAATCATGCACAGCTGTCAGAACAGGTCGACACGGTCGTTGGTGTCAGCCGCTTCATGCTCGACACCTTGCAGGCGCAGGGCTATTTCAAAGGCGCGCGGGGTTACGTGGTGCATAACGCCAGCCCGTTCACCCCGCCGATTTCCGGGCAGCCCAGAGCCCCCATCGATGACGCCCCGTTGCGCTTCGGTTACCTGGGCACGCTGTCCACAACCAAGGGGCTGGGATGGTTGATTGATCAGTTTCAGCACCTGCCGTTCAAAGCCACCCTGCAGATTGCCGGGCGTGGACAGGCGGCCGATGAAAAGCATTTCAGGGCCATGGCCACATCACCGGACATCAGCTTTGTCGGCGCCCAGAGGCCCGAAGACTTCTACCGCCAGATCGACGTGGCAATCGTCCCCTCCCTGTGGAATGAGCCGTTCGGCATGGTGGCCGTCGAGGCCTGCGCACACGCCCTGCCCGTCATCGCCAGCCGCATGGGCGGGTTGACGGAAATCATCCAGGAACCTCTAAACGGTCTGCTGTGCAACCCCGATGACCCGGACTCATTGGGGTTGGCAATGCTCAAGCTGCACCAGCAACCGGAACTGCTGGCACGCCTCGGCAGCCAGGCACGCAACAGCGTCGCGTCGTTGATGAACCTGGACCTGATGCTGGACCAGTACGAAAGCATCTTTGCCCAGACCCTGCAGGACCGCCGCATATATGTCACACAGTGACGGGGCGCAATCTGCCCCATCAAGCCCGTTCAAGGACAGAACCTGGCACCAGCCAGATCACCCTCATCAGCAGGATGCTCGAGATGATTGTCATCAATTCACGGTTCCTCACGCAGAATGTCAGCGGTGTACAACGTTACGCAGAGCAAATGTGCAGAGCCCTGAAGCGGCTGCGCGACGATCTGGTATTCGTCGCTCCGCGCACTATCAGGCTGCATGACTGTGCCAGCGCACTGGAGGCCCAATGCATCGGTCATTCCACCGGGCATATGTGGGAACAGATCGACCTGCCGCTTCACCTGAAACGTCAAGGCAGCCCGCTGCTGATTTCGGTCAGCAACACAGGGCCAATGTTCTATGGCAATCAGATAGCCACTCACCACGACATCACCTATGTACGCTATCCGCAAAGCTACACCCGGCTGTTCCGCCTGGCCTATCGGACCATCACCCCGATTCTGCTGTCACGCGCCAGAACGCTGATCACCGGCAGCAGCTTCTCGCGAAGGGAAATAACCTCGTTCTATGGCTACGCCGAGGACAAGGTGCTGGTCGTGCCCGCTGCGGTCAGTGACGAATTCACCCCGGGGCCGACACCTGTCGATCAGCCGAGATACCTGCTTGCAGTTTCCTCACCCGCCGCACACAAGAATTTCAACCGGATGATTCAGGCATTTCTGAGTTTGCGTAGCCACACCGACCTGCAA
The DNA here is from genome assembly GCF_032586855.1 of Pseudomonas syringae group sp. J254-4. NCBI lineage: Bacteria > Pseudomonadati > Pseudomonadota > Gammaproteobacteria > Pseudomonadales > Pseudomonadaceae > Pseudomonas > Pseudomonas syringae group sp. J254-4. The sequence continues at coordinate 15,244 of NZ_JAWHOO010000020.1, forward strand.
CTGCATATTGTCGGCGCTGCCAGCGTACTGTTCGCCGACCCTGACCTGCAACACCTCGCCTGCCGTGACCCGCGCATCCGCTTTCTGGGGCGACTTAACGATGCCGAGCTGATCAGCCAGTATCAGGGTGCCACAGCGTTCGTATTTCCTTCGCTTTACGAGGGGTTCGGCATTCCGCCGCTTGAAGCCCAGGCCTGCGGTTGCCCGGTGCTGGCCGCCAATGCCGCTTCGATTCCCGAAGTCCTGCAAGGCAGCGCATTGTATTTCGACCCGCTGGACGTCAGCCACATGGCCGCAGCAATGCAGCGCGTGCTGGTGGATGCGCCGTTGCGCAATGCGCTGCGTGCTCAGGGGTTGCATAACGTGCAGCGTTTTTCCTGGGACCTTTCCGCGCAACGCCTTTCCCAGCGTATCGATGCGCTGCTGGAGTCTGCTCCTGCGTCGCAGAGCAAGCGCCATGTCGTACCCGAGTCGTCCGCCGGCAAACCCTGAACCCACAACAGTAACGCCAGCATGCCCCCTGTCGCATCCGCAGTAGCGCGGGCCATTACAGCAAGGAACGCCCATGAGAATTGCTATCGTCCACGACTGGCTGGTGAGTTACGCCGGTGCCGAGCGTGTGCTTGCTTCAATGATCAACGTCTGGCCCGATGCGGACCTGTTTGCAGTCATCGACTTTCTCAGCGATCAGGACCGCGCGCAGCTGCGCGGCAAGGTAGCCAGAACCACGTTCATCCAGAAGCTGCCCGGCGCACGCAAACATTATTCACGCTACCTGCCGCTGATGCCGCTGGCCATCGAGCAACTGGACCTCTCCGGCTATGACCTGATCATCAGCAGCAGTCACGCAGTCGCCAAGGGCGTGCTTTGCGGCCCGGACCAACTGCATATCAGCTACGTGCACTCGCCGATTCGCTACGCCTGGGACTTGCAGCACCAGTACCTGCAGGAATCAGGACTGGGCAAGGGAGTCAAGGGCAGCCTGGCGCGCCTGGTCCTGCATTACATGCGCCTTTGGGACCAACGCACGTCGACCGGTGTGGACGCATTCATTGCCAATTCGGGCTTTATCGGTGCACGCATCTCCAAGGCGTATCGACGTGACTCGACCGTCATCTATCCGCCGGTGGACACCCTCGGTTTCACCCCCCACGGCGCGCGCGCGGACTTCTATCTGTGTGCCTCGCGGATGGTGCCTTACAAGCGCATGCCAATGATCGTCGAAGCCTTTGTCGCCATGCCGGACAAACGCCTGATCATGATCGGTGACGGACCGGACCTGGCCAAGGCGCAGGCCATTGCCAGGCAGGCGCCCAATGTAACGCTGCTGGGTTTCCAGCCTGGCGCGGTATTGCTGGAATATATGCGCGGCGCCAAAGCGTTTGTCTTCGCCGCCGAAGAGGATTTCGGCATCAGCCCGGTTGAAGCCCAAGCCTGCGGCACGCCGGTAATCGCGTTCGGCAAGGGCGGCATCATGGAGACCGTGCACGGCCTGGATCACCCGCAACCGACCGGCGTGCTCTACCGGCAGCAAACCGTGGCAGCGCTGAGCGCCGCCATCGGCGAGTTTGAAGCTGCGCAATCACGCATCTCGCCGCAGGCCTGCCGGGCCAACGCCGAACGGTTTTCGGTGGCGCGTTTCGAGCAGGAGATCAAAGCCTTCGTCGAGAACCGTCTGGCCACCTCGCATCTTGTGCATCTGGCTCGCCTGCCCCACCCGCACCGCGTCGCTCAACCAGCGCCGGTCCCGGGCAGCGAACTGCCAGGCCGTGTCGTCCCCATAAAAACCGTCTGAGCGAGCCCCTCCAATGCGCACTTCCGTCCGCGGCATTCTGCATGCCCATCAGTCAGCGCTGTCGCTCGCCCATCGTCTGCTGGACCTGATCATCATCGTATTGATCGGTTACTGGCAAACCGGGCTGCAGGTCAGCGACAGCACCGAGGCCTGGTCGCACATTATCCTCGCGGTACTGGTATTTCATTGGGTCAGCGAATATCACCAGCTATATGGTTCATGGCGTGGCGAGCGCATCCTGCGCGAACTGACCAAGGTCTTCAGTTACTGGGCGATGACCTTCATTACCCTGCTGTCACTGAACAGCCTGCTGCTCAACCAGACGCAATTGCCCGATAACGGCCAGATGAGCTGGTTCGCCCTGACGCTTGCGGTGCTGTGCGGCTATCGACTGCTGATCCGCCTGGCCCTGCACACGCTGCGTCGGCACGGCTTCAATACGCGCCGGGTGGCAATTGTCGGGACCGGCCAGGTCGGTGAGCGACTGGCGCGTTCCATCTCCCTTGCGCCGTGGATGGGGCTGAACCTGCTGGGGTTCTACGACTCGCACCCGCAGCAGATGAATCTGCTGGCCGAAAAACGCCGTCTGCCAGTGCTGGGTGATCTGGACCAGTTGATCGAAGATGCCCGCGCAGGCCGGATAGACAAGGTGTACATCACCCTCGCGTTCAGCGCCGAGCCGCAATTGCGCGAGCTGATTACCGGCTTGAGCGACACCACCGCCTCGGTGTACCTGATTCCCGACGTGTTCATGTTCGACCTGCTGCATGCCCGCAGTGAAAGCATCAATGGCCTGGCCAGCATCAGCATTTTCGATTCGCCCATGGACGGTGCCTGGAGCCTGGTCAAGCGCGCCGAAGACATCGTCCTCTCCAGTCTGATTCTGCTGCTGATCGCTCTGCCGTTGCTGGCCATCGCGGCGGCCATCAAGCTCACCTCTGCGGGCCCGGTGCTGTTTCGCCAGCGCCGCTATGGGCTGGACGGCCGTTCCATCATGGTCTGGAAATTTCGCAGCATGAGCGTCCAGGAAAACGCCGATGTGGTGCTTCAGGCAACGCGCAATGACGCGCGGGTAACGCCGCTGGGGGCATTTTTGCGGCGCACTTCGCTGGATGAACTGCCGCAGTTTTTCAATGTCCTGCACGGCGATATGTCCATCGTCGGCCCGCGCCCTCACGCTATTGCCCATAACGAGCAGTACCGCAAACAGGTCAGCGGCTACATGTTGCGCCACAAGGTCAAACCCGGCATCACCGGCTGGGCGCAGATCAATGGCTGGCGCGGTGAAACCGACACACTCGACAAGATGCGCATGCGCGTGGAATTCGACCTGGAATACATCGAGCACTGGTCGATCTGGCTGGACCTCAAAATCATTCTGCTGACGCTGTTCAAAGGCTTCGTCAACAAGAACGCCTTCTGACGTTTCCGCTGAGTGAACGAACGCGCCGAAAGAAAGGAGCAATGCCATGAAAGGAAAAACCCAATGAATCCAAGGTTAGTTGCTTTACTGCTCACCAGCCTGGCGCTGCAAGGCTGCGCATTCGCCCCGGGGCAGCACATGACCCCGGACGACGTTACCGCCGTTAAACCAGACGAACCCCGGGCGCAACTGGTCGAGGTCACACCGAAAAGTCTTCAGCAACAGCAACAACGCGCCAGCGCAGACGCCAAGGCACTGCCGCAGGCGCTGCTTGACTACAAGACTCCGGAATACGTGATCGGCGCTGGCGATACTTTGCTGGTCACCGTGTTCGAACACCCGGAACTGACCGCGCCAGGCTCGCAGGACCAGCTGGATGCCAACACCCGGGAAGTACTGAACGATGGCACGCTCTACTTCCCCTACGTCGGACGAATTCGCGCGAGCGGCAGAACGGTGAGCGAAGTGCGCGAGCAGTTGCGCATGGGGCTGGCGCCGCAATACACCGAGGTCAAGGTCGACGTCAAAGTGCTGCGCTACAACAGTCAGCGAATACTCCTGTCCGGCTCCTTCAAAGTGCCCGGCCCGCAACCCATTACCAACATTCCGTTGAGCCTGGTGCAGGCCGTGAGCGTCGCGGGCGTCGACCTGACCGATGCCAATCTGGCCGGTCTGACCCTGCGCCGCGATGGCCGCGATTACCTGATCGACATCGATTCGCTGAACCGCAGAGACTCGCAACTGAGCAGAATCTTCCTGAAGGATGGCGATTACCTCCATTTGAACAGCAATTCGCGAAACAAGATCTACGTGCTGGGCGAAGTACGTAACCCGCAAGTGATCTCCTTCGGCACCACCCGCCTGACATTGCTGGAGGCACTGGGCAACTCCGGCGGCCTCAGCCCGGACAGCGCAGATGGCGATGCGGTGTATGTGATACGCGGTGCGGAAAACTTTGCCGAAGCGACCTCCACCGTTTACCACCTCAATGCCAGGAAGCCCACCGCCTACCTGCTGGCGGGGCAGTTCGAGCTCAAGGCGCAGGACGTGGTATTTGTCGGCCCGGCCGATATCACCCGCTGGAGCCGATTCATCAGCCAGTTGCTCGGTTCGGCCAGTGTGGTGCAGACCGGCGCAGCGTTCCGCAACTGACTCTGACGTCGCTTTGAAAATCTTCCTGCAAGCAGTTTTGCGGGAATTTTTTTGGCCCGCCGAACAACGCGAAACTGTTGCCTGAGCAACAGTGGTTCAACAGTTGGCTGGCTTTTCGTCAGCATGGCAACGCCGCACCATCGGTATGAAAAGCGCGCAAACCCAATGTCTGCGAGCCATCGCCGGACCTTGCGAAGGCTGGCACACAAGCTGCTTTACAGACACACGCTTATCGCAAGGAAATTCCATATGCTCGTTGTTTCACTTTCCGGCAGCCCTTCGCCCAAATCCCGTTCCGGCGTAGTGCTGGCCCATGCCAGCCGCTGGTTGCAAAGCCACGGGGTGGAAGTCACCACGCTGCGCATACGCGACTTCAATGCCGAGGACCTGCTTTTTGCCCGTTTCGACAGCCCGCAAGTGCTGGAATTTATCGAAGCGGTCAGGCAAGCCGATGGCCTGCTGATTGGTACGCCGGTTTACAAGGCGTCATTTTCAGGCGCACTGAAAACCCTGCTCGACTTGCTGCCCGAGCGCGCACTGCATGGCAAAGTAGTCCTGCCTCTGGCCACCGGCGGCAGTATCGCGCACATGCTGGCCGTGGATTACGCGCTCAAACCGGTACTGTCAGCGCTCAAATCGCAGGAAGTGCTACACGGCATCTTCGCCATCGATACCCAGATCAGCTACGACGACAACGAAGAAGGCGGCACCCTGGACGAAATCCTCACCGAGCGCCTGCATGAGGGGCTGGAGCACTTCCATCAAGGCCTGCAACGTCGCTTGCAGGCACGTCACAAGCAGGCCGGCGGCCATTTGCAGCTGGCTTTATAGCCCGGCATCAATGCTCGACAAACAGCGGATACAACGAGGCCACCAATAGCACCGCCATCACGCCGTTGAAGATGCGCAACCCGAGCGGGTCACGCAGAACATTGCGCAACAGGCTGCCAAAGCCTGCCCAGATACCGACACTGGGCAGGTTGATCAGCGCAAACACCGCCGAGATCACCACCACATTGTAGAAATAGCCCTGCATCGGCGTGTAGGTGCTAATGGCACCTATCGCCATGATCCAGGCCTTGGGGTTAACCCATTGAAACAGCGCGGCACTCATGAAGCTCAGCGGCTGGCCCTGACTGTCGACGTTATCGGAGGCAGGACCTGACGTGGCGATTTTCCACGCCAGGTACAACAGATAAGCGGCGCCGACATAGCGCAGGATGGTGTAGAGAAGCGGCCATGCCTTGAACACACTGCCCAGCCCGAAACCGACGGCCAGCACCAGGACAAAAAAACCGATGCTGATACCCAGCATGTGCGGCAACGTACGGCTGAAACCGAAATTGACGCCCGAGGCCAGCAGCATCATGTTGTTCGGGCCGGGGGTAATAGAGGTGACGAACGCGAAGAGTGTGAAGGCAAGAAGCAAATCGAAAGAGAGCACCATACAGCCTGTCCAGATCAGTGAGTCAGGCATTTACCCTATAGAAGGCGCTGCAAGAAACACACGGACAGTTGACCGGTAATTATTACCGTACAGTTTGATGAAAAACTCTTTTAAAGCGGACTGTGAACCTTGTGGCTGCTGGCCAGTCACATTCAGGTCAACGCTTGCTTCGCCTTTATCATCGAATTCGCGCGCCTGCTGTGCCTGCGGATCAGCCATCAATTGCGCCTTGCGTGCCTGGTATTCATCAAACGACAGGCCGCGCCGGTTAAGGTCTTCAAGCGCCAGTTGATGGCTTTCTTCGGCGCTGAAGGGACGCTGCTCGACAGCATGGTGGGTGGAGCAGCCGGAGAGCAGTGCAACGGTGAATGTGAGGACAAGCGCAAGGGCAAGCATACGGTTCATCTGGGGCCTCCGGGGCAGGCTTCGTTTCAGGAATGACGCAAGGTTACGCCCGCCCCCGACGCAGCAAAAATCATCCGCCGTGATAGTCGCTATCGACTGTTGCGAGCATCCTCGATCAATACCTCGCGCAACGCCTGAGCCGCAGCGGAAAGCTTGTGATCGGCCAGCATCATCATGCCGATACGACGCTCGATGCGCGGTCCTACCAGCGCGATGCAGCAAGCACCCAGTTCCTGCATCTGCCCGATGCACAGCGACGGCACCGCGCTGACACCCAGGCCATTGGCAACCATGCGCCCGATGGTGGACAGCTGATGGCTTTCAAACGCCACCGCCAGTTTGCCGTGCATCGGCTCGATGGCCTGCTCCAGTAGCAAACGCACAGCCGAAGGCCTTTGCAGGGCAATGAAGTCTTCGCCCAACAGCTCGGCCCAGGACACTTCGCCAAGCCCGGCCAGCGGCGAATCCTTCGAGACCACGGCCACGAAGCGATCCATATAAAACGGAGTGAACAACAAAGCGCTGTTCGACTCGGGCTCAAAGCCGATGCCCAGCTCGACACGGCGGTGACGCACCATCTCCAGCACCTGCTCATTGATCACGTCATGCACCGCGACATTGACCCGTGGGTAGCGCCCGCGAAACACCTTCAGCGCTGCCGGCAATCGATTGCCGGCAAATGAAGGCATGGCGGCGACCGAAACCCGGCCCGTCTGCAAGGTAAACCGCTGTCGCAGCAGCTCTTCGGTGTTGTCCCAGTCAGCCAGCAACTGGCGCGCCAGCGGCAACAGGGTTTCGCCCTCGGGTGTCAGGCCGACGTTACGTGTAGTGCGTGTCAGCAATTGCCCGCCAAGGTCCTCCTCAAGGCTCTTGACGGTCAGGCTCAACGCCGGTTGCGAGATGTTCAGTCGTTCCCCGGCCTGGGCGAAGCTCAGGTACTGCGCAACCGCCAGAAAAGCCCGAAGCTGCTTGACGTTCATATATTTGTTTTTCTTATCAATTGATCAGAAAAACAAAATTAACAAATCAGTCGCTGCGAGAGAAGATGCAAGTCACCCGATCCTCCGACAGTGCGACTGTCGGTCAACAACTATAAAAGGCGGATCAACATGGCTGGACTCGATAAACGAGTAACGACCTACGAAGAAGCCCTTGCCGGCCTGACCGATGACATGACGGTACTCTGCGGTGGCTTCGGTCTGTGCGGCATTCCGGAAAACCTCATCGCGCAGATCAAGCGTATGGGCATCAAGGGCCTCACCGTCGTTTCCAACAACTGTGGCGTTGACGGCTTCGGCCTGGGCATCCTGCTTGAAGACCGGCAGATCCGGAAAATGATTTCGTCCTACGTGGGCGAAAACGCCTTGTTCGAAAAGCAGTTGCTCAGCGGCGAGCTGGAAGTCGAACTCACCCCGCAAGGCACTCTGGCGGAAAAACTGCGCGCAGGCGGCGCAGGCATCCCTGCGTTCTACACCGCGACCGGTTATGGCACGCCAGTGGCTGAAGGCAAGGAAACCCGGCAGTTCAATGGCCGCAACGTGATTCTGGAAGAAGCCATCACCGGCGACTTCGCCTTGGTCAAGGGTTGGAAAGCCGACCACTTCGGCAACGTTATATATCGTCATACCGCGCAGAATTTCAACCCGGTAGTGGCCACCGCAGGGCGGATCACGGTGGTCGAGGTCGAGGAAATCGTCGAGCCCGGCGTACTCTTGCCCACTCAGATCCACACGCCTGGCATTTACGTCGACCGGGTGATTCAGGGCACCTTCGAAAAGCGCATTGAACAGCGCACCGTCAGAAAATCCTGACAGAGCAGCTCGGCCATACAACAACAAAGAGATTTCAGACCATGGCACTTTCTCGCGAACAAATGGCTCAACGCGTCGCCCGTGAACTCAAGGACGGTTACTACGTGAACCTGGGCATTGGCATTCCGACCCTGGTGGCCAACTACGTACCGGACGACATCGACGTCATGTTGCAGTCGGAAAACGGTCTGCTGGGCATGGGCGCATTTCCGACCGAAGACACCATAGACGCTGACATGATCAATGCCGGCAAACAGACGGTTACGGCGCGTATCGGCGCGTCGATTTTCTCGTCGGCCGAATCCTTCGCCATGATCCGCGGCGGTCATGTCGACCTGACGGTGCTCGGTGCTTTCGAGGTGGATGTCGAGGGCAATATCGCGTCGTGGATGATTCCCGGCAAGCTGGTAAAAGGCATGGGCGGCGCGATGGACCTGGTGGCAGGTGCCGACAACATCATCGTGACCATGACCCATGCCTCGAAGGATGGCGAATCCAAACTGCTGCCCCGCTGCAGCCTGCCACTGACCGGCGCGGCGTGCATCCGCAAGGTTCTGACTGACCTGGCGTATCTGGAAATCGACAACGGTGCCTTCATCCTTCGCGAGCGTGCGCCGGGGGTCAGCGTAGAAGAAATCGTGGCAAAAACCGCAGGCAAACTGATCGTGCCGGATGATGTGATCGAGATGAGTTTCTGAACTCAGGCATCTTCGAGCAGGCTGGATACATCTCTGTGGGAGATTCTATGATTTCGTTTTGCTGCCGGTTCCCGGCAGTTCGCGGACAAGTCCGCTCCCACAGATTCCGGACAGTTGTGGGAGTGAGCTTGCTCACGAAGACGTTGGTTCAAACACTCGATATCCAGGGACTGTACTGGCCTCTGCGCTCTCACAGGATTTGTCGTTCTGGACGCTCTGCGTCCGCAATAGTCGGCTGTTCAAGTAACTCCCCGATAATAATTACAAAAAGAGGTGCCCCCAATGGCCGCCAACGCCAACATAGAAGAAAGCCGCTCTGCCCGATTCGCCTTGCGCTGCGCCGCATGGGCTGAACGCTGGTTTCCCGATTCATGGGTATTTGCCGCGCTGGCGGTGGTCATCGTCACACTGGCAACACTGGCCATTGGCGCACGTCCGGCCGAGGCCGCCAAAGCGTTCGGTGACGGGTTCTGGAGTCTGATTCCGTTCACCATGCAAATGGCCTTCGTGGTCATCGGCGGTTACGTCGTGGCCAGTTCGCCGCCCGCGGTGCGCCTGATCGACCGGCTGGCCCGGGTGCCGCGTAACGGTCGTTCGGCGGTGGCCTGGGTGGCGCTGATTTCCATGCTGGCTTCGCTGCTCAACTGGGGGCTGTCACTGGTGTTCGGCGGCCTGCTGGTGCGCGCGCTCGCCCGCCGTACCGATCTGCGCATGGATTATCGCGCGGCCGGTGCCGCCGCGTATCTGGGGCTGGGCGCAGTCTGGGCGCTGGGGCTGTCGTCTTCGGCTGCACAGTTGCAGGCCAATCCGGCCAGTCTGCCGCCTTCGATCCTGGCGATAACCGGCGTGATCCCTTTCACTGAAACCATCTTTCTCTGGCAATCCGGGGTCATGCTCGCCGCGCTGGTAGTCATATCGTTGATCGTGGCCTATGCCACCGCCCCTGGCCCGAACAGCGCCCGGGACGCCAAGGCCTGCGGTGTCGACCCGGCATTCAGCCTGCCGCCACTGGCACCTCGCACACGGCCCGGCGAATGGCTGGAATACAGCCCGCTGCTGATCATCCTGATGGTGCTGCTGGGGGTCGGCTGGCTGTTCAGCGAGTTTTCGAGCAAACCGGCGATCACCGCAATTTCCGGGCTCAATACCTACAATTTTCTGTTCATCATGCTCGGTGCGTTGCTGCACTGGCGACCACGCAGCTTTCTCGATGCCGTAGCGCGGGCCGTACCCACCACCACTGGCGTGTTGATTCAATTCCCCCTGTACGGTTCGATTGCTGCGTTACTGACCACAGTCAAAGGCGCTGATGCGCAGACCCTAGCGCACTACATCTCGACATTCTTTACCAGCATTGCCTCCCACGATACCTACGCGATTCTGATGGGCGTCTATTCGGCCATTCTGGGCTTTTTCATTCCGTCGGGCGGCGGCAAGTGGATCATTGAAGCGCCTTACGTGATGCAAGTCGCCAACGACCTGCAGTATCACCTCGGCTGGGCGGTGCAGATCTACAATGCAGCCGAAGCGCTGCCCAACCTGATCAATCCGTTCTACATGCTGCCGCTACTGGGCGTGCTGGGCCTCAAGGCACGTGACCTGATCGGATTCTCGTTCGTGCAGTTGCTGGTCCACACGCCGCTGGTGCTGTTTCTGCTCTGGGCATTGGGCACTACGCTGGTCTATACGCCACCGGTAATGCCCTGATAGTCAGCCGTTGAGCGAGTAATCACGCTCGACCTTGCAGATTCGCGCGGTGAACGCCTGATACCAGCGCGCGCGTCCCTGCTCACGGACCTCGGTATGTTCGGCCTGCTGTTTCCACGCCAGAATCGCGGTTTCGTCGCTCCAGTAGGACACGGTGATGCCCAGTCCGTCTTCGCCGCGAGCCGATTCCACGCCCAGAAAGCCGGGCTGCTGCCTGGCCAGTTCTACCATCCGCTGCGCCGCGTCTGCGTACGCCTGACCCTCGTCAGGCGTACGCAGTGAGGTGAACACCACCGCAAAGTAGGGAGTGGGAAAGCGGGCTGCCATCATGATCGATTCCTCTGCGCGGCCTGGCTGCAAGCGCGGACGAATGCAGCAACCACAGGAGATACCCTGCCCTGCAACGCAGCCCGCTCCGGCTGGAACAATGTGGCGACGAAGAACGGATGCCCCTGCAATTCGATACTGCGCACTTCACCTTCAGGGCCGCGGCCGCTGACTTTCAACGCATCGCCGAACAGCGCTGGCTCAAGCTCACGACGCAGACCGTAACGGCAGTGATAACGCTCCTCGATATTCAGCGTGCCGTAGGCTTGAGCAATCAGCGTGTCGGGTTGCAAATGAATCGCCGCCACGGATTCAACCAGCGAGCAGCTCAATGGTTCGATGATGACGTTTGCCGCCTGCGGCGCAGTTTCGCCGTGCTCGGCGTCTGCCCAGCCCAGTTGATTGCGGGCGTACTCCACCAGTGCGTGCTGAAAGCCGCCGCACGTCCCCAGAAACGGTACGAGACGCTCGCGTGCGAAACGAATGGCCGTCAAAGCGCCCTGCATGTCCAGGTAGGGGCTGGCCGGTACACACCACAGACCATCGAATTCGCCAAGCCGTGCACCGCTGCCGATCTGTGGCGTCGGTAGCCATTCGAAGCTGACCGGCACGTGAACGGCCTCAGCCGCCATCTCCAACGCCAGGGGAATGGCCTGATGGGCTGGCACATCGGCGTTGAAATCGCCCACCAGCCCGATCTGCAAAGTGTTGCGTATGTTATTGACTGTGCCCATGCCCTGCTCCCTGTTCGATTTCGTATAGCCCGGGCGGACTATAAACAGGCAGCAAAACCAGCAGAATGGGCATTGCAGCAATGCCTGGCGTGCAACGCTGCACGTTTCTTCAGCCAGTCACAGGCGTCAGCACCGGCTGCCCGGAAAAGAACGCCAGCAGGTTATCGTTGACCATTTGCACACTGTCTCTCGATGCCTCGGGGGACAGGCCTGCGACATGGGGCGTCAGCACAACATTGCCCAGCGTTTTGAGTACGTCCGGCACAGCGGGCTCATCGTCGAACACATCCAGCGCAGCCCCGGCAATCTGCTCGTTCTGAAGTGCACTGACCAGCGCATGGGTATCCACGACACTGGCACGCGCAATGTTGACCAGAAAGCCGTCAGGGCCCAGCGCTTCAAGCACACTGGCATCGATCAAGTGCTGCGTGCCACTGCCACCGGGCGTGGCGATGATCAGGAAATCCGACGCCGCAGCCAGCGCCTGTGCGGTGGCATGCCAGGTGTAATCGCAGTCGGTGCGCGGTTTGCGATTGTGATAACCGATAGCGATGTCGAACGCGGCTGCACGCCTGGCAATCGCCAGCCCCACCGCACCCAGCCCGACGATTCCCATGCGCTTGCCTGCCAGCGACGGTCGAACCACCTTGCGCCACTCGCTACGGCGTACCGACGCATCGGCCTGCGGAATGTCGCGTACCAGCGACAGCAACAGCGCCAGCGTATGGTCCGCCACTGTGGCGGCGTTGACGCCTGCACCATTGGTCACGGTGATGCCGCGAGCCTGCGCAGCGGGCAAATCCACCTTTTCGTAGCCGGCACCGCTCACGCATATGATGCGCAAGTTTGGCAGTGCATCCATTTCCTCGGCGAAAAAACCCAGTGGCCCACGCGTCACTACGGCGCTGATGCTCTTCCCGTGTGCAGCAATTGCCGCGGCGCGCAGTTCGGCCGTCGGCGCACGAATCAACTGATAACCGCTGCTTTCCAGAATCGGCAAATACATGTCCAGGTTTTCCACCAGCACCAATACCGTTGTCATGCGCACTCCCGTTCGGTCAGCAAAACGCTGACAGTAACGCGACTCGGTGCGCTTGTGCATAGCCAATGGCGCTCGTTGGAAAAAAACCTTTCGCGATAACGCCAGGCGTTCATAAAGTGGACGCATTTGCCGGACAGACTGCGTTACAAGCAACCTCGCCAACGCGATAGTGCGCTATCGTTGCGTGCAGCGCTGTGACCAGTAACGGTATTGGCTGGTGCAGTCGAACACCTTCCAACCATAAGGAACCAACCGCCCATGCAAGGATTTTCCGCCACTCTGTCGACCACAACCCTGTTGAAAAAGACCCTCCTGGCCGCAGCGGTCATGTCGGGCCTGATGCTGTCATCCGGTATGGCAGCGGCGGCGGATGCACCGGGCAAGGTGCTGAGCGAAAAATACGGTCTGCCCTGGCCAGCAGTAATCGCCCATCGCGGAGCTTCGTTCGACGCTCCGGAAGAGACCATTCCGGCCTATACCCTGGCACGCGACCTGGGTGCGGACTATCTGGAGATGGACATCCAGCGCACCAAAGACGGCGTGCTGATAGCACTCCACGATGACGTACTGGAACGTACGACCAACATTGCCGAAGTGTTCCCGACACGGGTCAAGGACCCGGTCAGCACCTTCACCCTGGCGGAGCTCAAGCAACTGGACGCCGGCTCATGGTTCAACAAGGCTTACCCCGACCGGGCGCGTGCGAGCTACAGCGGGTTGCAGATCCTGACGCTGGATGAGGTCATCGACATCGCCGAAGGTGGCGCGAACAAGCCTGGGCTGTACATCGAGACCAAGGTGCCGAACAAGTTTCCCGGTGTCGAAGCCGACCTTAAAAAGGTGCTGACCAAACGTGGCTGGCTGGCTCAGCGTCCGGCCGCAGCGGCTGGTCATGTGAACGTCGCGCACATGCCGGGGCGCGTGGTATTGCAGACGTTCGAGAAGCAGAGCCTGGAGCTGCTGCAAAAAGAAATGCCGAAAGTGCCCAAGGTCATGCTGCTATGGATTGGCGAAGGCTCGATAGAGCCTAAATCCAGCGTCGCGTTCAAAGACTCGGGGGCCAAGGACAAGGCCAGCTACTACGCAGCGCAGGAGGTCAAGTCTCCGGAGGAATTCCAGAAGTGGATTGACTGGGCCAAGGCTCATGGTGCGATCGGCACCGGCCCTTCTTCGCAACTGGCCAAGGGTGGCGATCAGAGCTACATGGACCTGGTCAAACCCTGGATGAACAACCTGACCCACGAGAAAGGCATGGTGATCCACCCTTACACGGTGGACGACGCAGAGGACTTCAAGCGGATCAGCAATGACGGGGTTGACGGTTTCTTCACCAACCGCACCGCCGAACTGTTGAAGTTCTACGGACGGCCAGCGAAAGAGAGCATCGAGACGATTCTGAAGCGTAACGGCTACTGATCGACTGGCTGGCCGCATCCTGCGATGCGGCCAGCCACCGACTCATCAGAAATCTATGGTCCCGGACAGCTTCAAGGTGCGTGGCTCGCCTTGAGTCAGATAACCCCCATTGGCCGATGCCCAATAATCCTTGTTCATCAGGTTTTCGACGTTGGCACGCAGCGTGACGTCCTTTTGCGCAACGTTGAAGGTATAGCGCGCGCCCAGATCGAAACGGTTCCAGGTCGGAATGCTCAGGTTGTTGGCAGCGTCGACATATTGCCCACCGGTGCGCAGCATGCGCGCATTGATAGCTGCGCCCGTGATGCCTGGCACATCCCAGTCGGCCCCCGCATTGAACTGAAAGGTCGGCACACCAATGGCCCTGTTGCCATCGTTGCTGCCACCCGACGTGCCGCTCACCTCGGTGTCCATCAGGGTCAGACCGGCCAGCAGACGCAGGCCGCTGACAGGCTCGCCGAACACGTTCATTTCCACGCCACGATTGCGCTGCTCGCCATCACGGACGTAGCGCGTTCCGCTGCCATCCTGAATCTGGTAGCCATCAGTCGGTTGTTCGATGCGGTATACACCCAGGCTTGCACCGAAGGTACCCATGTCCAGCTTCACGCCCGCTTCAATCTGTTTTGAACGCGCCGGCGCGAACACCTCGCCAGGGTTGATCGTCACGGTGCTCGGCGCCGTCGGCCCCTGCGCAAGGCCTTCAATGCGGTTTGCATAGAACGACACATAGCGCCAAGGCTTGAACACCAGCCCGTAGACCGGCGTGGTGATTGCCTCGTCATACAGTGCGTTGCGCGGGCCGCTGCCATAGTCGTAGCCCTGGACGCGCAGTTGCTGGCGACGCAGGCCTGCGGTCAGCAGCAGGCGATTATCGAAAAAGCCCAGCGTGTCGGAGAACGCTACGCTGCGCATACGGCTCTTGCCGACGATACCGGGATCACTGAGATCGCCACCCGAGAAGCTGTCCAGCGCAGGACGTGTTGTTTCCACTGGGTTGTACAGGTTGCTGCCAGCCGGACTGCCGAACAGGTAGGCACTGCGCTGCTCGGTCCAGATGCCGGACAAACCGAAGTTGACCTTGTGACTGACCGCGCCGGTCTGCAGCTTGCCGTTGATACCGGCCATGGCTGTCTTGTTGTCTTCGTCATGCGGGATGGAAGACGGTGACGCCGTGATGTTGCCTGCGGCGTCATTGATGGTCGGCGAGCCATAGATACCGTTTTCACGGGTGTGCTTGGCACCGGCTGCGGCGTACAGCGTCCAGTCATCGTTGAGGTCGTATTCGGCCCGGCTCATGCCGAAGGTGTCTTCGGTTTCGGTCCAGGTCCAGTTCGGCGCGTAATTGGTGTCGGCATCCGGCGCATGCGGCACGCGGGTCAGGCCGCTGCCAACGAACACCATGTTGCGGTTCTGATTGATGCGCTGCTTCTGGTAGGCAAAATCGCCGGAAAGACGGAAGTTGTCACCCTGATAATCAAGCCCCAGCGCGAACAGCTTGCTGCGATGCTCTTCGTCTTCAACGCCGGTCTCGCCTTCGCGCTGAGACAGGTTGAGGCGTGCGCCGAATCGATTGCCTTCGCCAAAGCGCTGGCCGAGGTCCAGGTGCTCGCCGACCCGACCGTCGCTGCTGATGTCGGTGGTAAAACGCCGTGTCGGCGTGTCCTGCGCGCGCTTGGGTTGCAGGTTAACGCCACCGCCAATACCGGAGCCGGTCGGTGTTACGCCGTTGATAAAGGCATTGGGGCCTTTGAAAACCTCAACCCGCTCCAGCGCATCGGTGGAGATGATCTGGCGCGGCAGCACGCCGTAGAGGCCGTTGTAGGAAATATCATCGGTGGTCAGTTTGAGGCCACGAATGACGAAGATCTTCGAGGCGTTGGCATAGCCGCTTGACTGGCGAACCGATGCATCATTGAGCAGCACATCGCCGATGTCTTCGGCCTGCTGGTCCTCGATCAATTGTTCGGTGTAGCTGGTCATGGTGAACGGCACGTCCATGACGTCGGCATTGCCCAGAACGCCCAACTGCCCGCCACGAGCCACTTGCCCGCCTGCGTACACGGGCGGTAGCGCGTGCGGGTCGGCCTTGTCGGCACTGATATCGGTCTCTCCGAGAACCATCGGGCCTTCCTGCTGACTGGCGGCAGCAGTAGCGGCCCAGGCCGGAGAACCAATGGAACAGCAAAATGCGAGCAACGTGAGGCGCATCGGGATCGATGGGGTGTGCATGAAAAGGTCCTGCTGACGAGATGAGCGAGATCGGAAGAAACCTTCCTGGAGATGACCGACTCAGTGGATGCGAAATGCTACCATATGTTACTGGGAATGCTTATCATTAATTTATGTGCAGGGTGTCACATAACCAACGCTCATTGCTACGTCTCACACAGCAATGCTTTGAAACAGCTCGGGGACAGCCACCTGAGTGCGACTCTCGTGTAAGCTCAAGCGCTATTGGTTTTCCCATCGAGAGGCCTATGCAGTCCACTTTCCGACGCTCGACACTGGCAGCACTTCGTGGTTTTGCCTTGCCGAGCGATGCAATCTCCATTGTTCCTTCTGCCGCCGACTATCGGCGCTGTCTGCTGGAAAGGATCGCTTCGGCCACCCGGCGCATCTATATCATCGCGTTGTATCTGCAACAGGATGAAGCTGGTCAGGAGATCCTCGACGCACTGTACGCGGCCAAGGCTGCACGGCCTGAGCTGGATGTCGTGGTGCTGGTTGACTGGTTCCGCGCGCAGCGGGGCCTGATCGGTGCCGGGCGGCAACCGGGCAACTCGACCTGGTATCAGGCGCAGAACCTTGAATACGATGAAGAAGTGCCGATCTACGGCGTGCCGGTGCAAACCCGTGAGCTGTTCGGCGTGCTGCACCTCAAGGGCAGCGTGATCGACGATTGTGTGATCTACAGTGGCGCAAGCATCAACAACGTCTACCTGCACAAGCTCGACAAATACCGCCTGGACCGTTACCACCTGATCGAAAGCGCGCCGCTGGCCGACGCTTTCCAGAATCTGGTGCAGCGCGAAATACTCCCTTCACCGGCTGTGCACCGCCTCGACCTGCAATCGCCACCTGGCTCGCGCAGCATTCGCAGCGAGATTCGCGCTTTTCGTGCGGACCTGAAACGCGCTGCGTACGACACTTCAGCAGGCGAAAAGGAAAACGGCGAGCTGCGGGTGATTCCGCTGCTGGGCGTCGGGCCGCGTAACAATCTGAATCGTGCCATCTGCGACCTGATCGCCTCGAGCAAGATCCAGCTGACCATCTGCACGCCGTATTTCAACCTGCCGGTGGCGGTCACCCGCGAAATCAATCGGGCGCTCAAGCGCGGTGTGCAGGTCGATATCATCATTGGTGACAAAACCGCCAACGACTTCTTCATCGACCCGGACGAGCCGTTCAAGGTGATCTCGGCCCTGCCCTATCTGTATGAAATCAGCCTGCGACGCTTTGCCCACAAGCATCAGAAGGCAATCGCGCAGAACCGCCTCAACGTGCACCTGTGGAAACACGGCGATAATACGTTCCACCTCAAAGGCATCTGGGTCGATCAGCGCTATACGCTGCTGACAGGCAACAACCTGAACCCTCGCGCCTTCAATCTTGATCTGGAAAACGCCTTGCTGATCGATGATCCGCAGGGCCAGTGGAGCGAAACGCGCGAGGCGGAAATCGCCCATTTGATGCGCAACACCCAACGCGTCAACCAGTATGACGAACTCGACACACTGGCCAATTATCCCGAAGGGGTACGCAAATTCCTCAAGCGCGTCAGCCGTGTGCGGGTCGAGCGATTGCTGTACCGGATACTCTGACCCTCACGCCTGAGGCCGACATGCCTGGCATGTCGGCCGTACAACCAAAGAAACAGGGTGAGTCAGGGCCGTTTCGCCCCCAACTGCTTCCACATCTTCTGCGTGATTTTGCGGCGGTTGCTGTAGCCTGCCCACGGGTCGGCCTTAAGTTTCTTTAGACGCTGCTCAAGGTTGGTGATGTCCCACTGCGCCGAGGATTTCAGGCCTGCCAGTTCATCCAGAGCAATCGGCACCGAGACCGGCAAACCTGGCCGGGCGCGCACCGAATACGCAGTTACGGTGCTGCCGCCACGGCTGTTGCGCAGGTAATCAATGAAAATTTTCCCTACCCGGTTTTTCGGCCCCATGGTCGCGGTGAAGCGTTCGGGCAACTGACGGCTGACGAATTCGGCGATAGCCTTGGCGAAGGCTTTAACCGTGTCCCAGTCAGCCTGCCGCGCCAATGGCACGATGATGTGCATGCCCTTGCCGCCGCTGGTCTTGAGAAAAGCTTCCAGCCCAAGTTCCTCCAGAACGGCGAGCACCATTTGCGTGGCTTCGATCATGCTGCGCCAGGGCAGCGCCGGGTCGGGATCAAGGTCCAGGACAAAATGATCCGGCGTTTCGATCCTGTCACGCGTAGCGCCCCAGGTGTGCAACTCGATGGCCCCCATTTGCGCGGCACCGACCAGCGCCTGCAATGAATCGATCTCCATCAGCGCGGCATGCCCGGGGTCCAGAGCACGATCCAGCTGTTTGATGTGTGGAATCGCAAGATGCTCGGCGTGCTTCTGGAAGAACTGCTCGCCGTCGATGCCTTCCGGGCAACGCAACAATGCCACAGGACGCTTGTTCAGATACGGCAGAATCCATTCGGCAATAGACGCGTAGAACTGCGCAAGTTCGACCTTGCTGGTGCCGGTCTTGCTGTCGATCACCCGATCCGGATGGCTGATGCCCGTGCCCGCCACGTCCACTTTGCCTTTGCCGGCAGCGGTTTTCTTGCCTGAACGTGGCGCTGCCGATGTCGATTGCGTTCGGGTCTGGCTGGCAACCCTGGCGGGCTGAGCGTCTTCGCGCACCACCTCACTGGCAGGCTTGTCACTGCGCAACCCAACAAATGCGGCTTGTCGCACAATGCCTTCGCGGGTCCACTGGGCGAATTCCGCCTCACAGACCAGCTGCGGCTCTACCCACTGCACGCCGCGGGCCTGAGCCGAGGTCAGTTTTTTCGCCAGCGGTGAATCCTTGCGCTGCAGCGGTTTGAGTTGTTGATAAAGCTGTTCAAGCGTCACCTCACTGAAGCCGGTGCCCACCCGCCCGGCATAGACCAGCCCGTCATCGCCTTCATTGACCGCCAGCAACAAGGCCCCGAATGCGGAGCGGCTGCCTTGCGGGGCGGTGTACCCGACGATCACCAGTTCCTGACGCAACCGGCATTTGAGTTTGATCCAGTCGGCATTGCGCTTGCCGATATAAACACTGCCGGCCCGCTTGCCGATGACACCTTCCAGGCCCATTGCCGCAGCGCTTTCCACAATATCCTGATGCCCGGCCTGAAACGCATCCGAATAACGCAGCAAGCGACTGCGCTGGGCACCGAGCACTTGTTTCAAGGCGTCGCGGCGCTGCTCAAGGGGTACTTCCCGCAGATCCTCCGCGCTCAGGAACGGCATGTCGAACAGGTAATACAGGATGTTTTTGCTGTTTCCTGCGTCAAAGGCATTCTGCAAACCCTGAAAGTCGGGCAGCCCTTGCTCGTCGAGGACCACCACTTCGCCGTCGAACCAACTGTTTTGCAATTTCAGGCCCTTGAGCGCCTTGACCAGTTCGGGCAGCCGTTCGGTCCAGTCGTGGCCGTTACGGGTGAACAGGCGCACTTCGTCGCCCTGAATGCGGGTCAGAATGCGATAGCCATCGAACTTGATCTCATACAGCCAGTCACCCGCTGGCGGTGCATCCACCAGCGTGGCCAGTTGCGGCGAAAGGGTTTCCGGGAAAACCGTTTTCGACTTCTTTTGCGCGGGTTTGCGCGCAGGCTTCGCCGCACCGGCTTTGGCTTTTTCGTTTGCGGCGCTGGCCTTTGGCTTCGCTGGCGCTGCACGCCCTGCCCCTACGTGCGCGCCGCTGATCACGCTCTGCGGCTGCTCCAGAGTGATGTCATATTCGGCGGCAGGTCGCGCAATGGCGTCCTTTTCTTTGATCAGCAGCCACTGCTCCTTGCTGCCGCTGCCCGTGAGCCGCGTGCGCACCAGCGCCCAGTCGCCGCTGAGCTTCTCGCCGACCAAGGTAAATTTGAGTTTGCCTTCCTCATAGGTTTTTTGCGGATCACCGTGCGGCTGCCAGACGCCACGGTCCCAGACAATCACATCACCGCCGCCATACTGCCCTTTCGGGATGCTGCCCTCAAAATCGGCATAGTCCAGCGGATGGTCTTCAACATGCACTGCCAGACGTTTTTGCTTCGGGTCCAGACTCGGTCCTTTGGGTACCGCCCAGCTCTTGAGCGTGCCCTCCAGCTCCAGTCGAAAGTCATAGTGCAGGTTACGTGCGTCATGCTTCTGAATCACGAAACCCAGCGCCTTGGCCTTGGACGAAGACTTGCCTTTGCGTTTGCTTTCGGCAGGCTCGGAGGTGATGGCGAAATTGCGCTTGCGCGTGTATTCACTGGCGGGCTTGGCCATGTCCGGTGTCTCCGTCTGGCTCAAGAGGCTTTGCTGGTTTTCTTGCGGGCGGCGGGCCGCTTGGGCTTGGCTGCGGCCTTATCAGCAGGTTTTTCTTTTGCTGCGGGCTTGCTCGCTTTGCCTTTACTGGCGCCACTCTTGCCCGCCAGGCTGCGTCGCAGCAAGTCGGTGAGGTCAATGACGTCAGCACTTTTGCGCTCTTCCTCGGCCGGATCCGTCTCGACATCCTCGATCTCGCCTTCGTCTGCCTTGGTTTTGACCAAGTGCATGATCTTGTCCTGAAAAGTGTCGCGGTACTGCTCAGGCTGCCAGTCGGCGCTCATGTCCTTGACCAGACGCTTGGCCATGTCGCGTTCGCTCTTGTTCAACTGTGCGTCCGTCACTGCGTCGCTCAGTTCCAGTGTGTCCAGCTCACGCACGTCGGCAGGCCAGCGCAGGATCACCATGACCAGCGCCGACTCCAGCGGCATGACCGCCGCCAGGTGTTCGCGGGTATGCAGCACGACATTGGCCAGTGCCACCTTTTTGGTGTCGACAAGGGTTTCGCGCAGCAGCGCATAGACTTTTTCGCCGCGTTTATCCGGGGTCAGAAAATAAGGCGTGTCGATGTTTTGCAAAGGAATCTGCTGGCTGTCGACAAAGGCAAATATGTCGATGGTCTGCGTCGATTTGGGGTGCGCGGAGCGAATTTCTTCTTCGCTGAGTACGACATAACGATCCTTTTCGTACTCCACGCCCTTGACGATATTTTCGCTGGTGACCTCCTTGCCGGTGACCTTGTTGATTCGCTTGTAGCCGACCGGGTCCATGCTGCGCTTGTCGAGCCAGTCGAAGTCGACACTGGTTGACGTTGTCGCCGACACCAGTGCGACCGGTATATGCACCAGCCCGAAGCTGATTGCGCCCTTCCAGATTGCCCTTGCCATGGTCTGACTCCTGTTAGTCCTGAAAAAGTGACTGGACCGGTCGAAGAAAAGTTTCGCCAGCCAGACGAGCGCCGGAAAACCCGCGCAGGCGCAAAGCGTTTTTCATCCCGGCAATCTGGCTGTCAACGTTTTGGCTCTTGATGCGAGCTGTATTAAAGGGATGCCTGCAGCCGTCAAAGCCTTGTACTAGAAGGGTTCGTGCAAAAAGGAACAGGAATTTTCAAGTTACATATGCGTTTAAGATCTAAAAATATGGTTTAACGTTCTTTTGCGGAATAAATCAGACGTTCTATAAATGGCCCCACCTCGAACGCTGTTGGTGAACTGTCTGCAAACCAACAGTTGGTCCCGTCAGCTTTCACTCAGCTGATCACTCCCAAGGATTTGTCATGAACGTTTTCTGGTTTCTTCCGACTCACGGCGACGGCCATTATCTGGGCACGACAAAGGGCGCACGTCCCGTCACCCTCAATTACCTGAAACAGGTGGCACAGGCCGCCGATGACCTGGGCTACTACGGGGTATTGATTCCGACCGGTCGCTCTTGCGAAGACTCGTGGGTCATCGCCTCGGCACTGGTGCCATTGACCGAGCGTCTGAAGTATCTGGTGGCAATCCGTCCGGGCATCATCTCCCCTACCGTCTCGGCACGCATGGCGGCTACGCTGGATCGTTTATCCGGCGGCCGACTGCTGATCAACGTGGTGACCGGTGGCGACCCGGACGAAAACCGTGGCGATGGCAGCTTCCTCGATCATAGCGAACGCTATGAAGTCACCGACGAATTCCTGAAGATCTGGCGTCGCGTATTACAGGGCGAAGCAGTCGACTTCGAAGGCAAGCACCTGCGCGTGCAGAACGCCAAGGCGCTCTATCCACCGATTCAGAAGCCCTATCCGCCGCTGTACTTTGGTGGCTCTTCCGATGCCGCGCATGACCTTGCGGCCGATCAGGTAGACGTTTACCTCACTTGGGGCGAACCTCCGGCAGCTGTGGCCCAAAAGCTGGCCGATGTGCGTGAACGGGCAGCCCGCAAGGGTCGTACCGTAAAGTTCGGCATTCGCTTGCACGTCATCGTGCGCGAAACCAGTGAAGAAGCCTGGAAAGCCGCCAGCACGCTGATCGAGCACATCAGCGACGAAACCATCGCTGCGGCCCAAAAGTCTTTCTCACGCTTTGATTCCGAGGGGCAACGCCGTATGGCTGCGCTGCATGATGGACGCCGCGACAACCTGGAAATCGCGCCCAACCTGTGGGCGGGTGTGGGCCTGGTTCGGGGCGGTGCTGGCACGGCACTGGTTGGCAACCCGCAGGAAGTCGCGGCACGCATCAAGGAATACGCAGACCTGGGCATCGAGAGCTTCATTTTCTCGGGCTACCCGCACCTGGAAGAAGCGTACCGCTTTGCCGAACTGGTCTTCCCGCTGCTGCCAGAGCCTTACGCCAGCCTCGCCGGGCGCGGCATCACCAACCTGACGGGCCCGTTCGGCGAAATGATCGCCAACGATCTGCCCCCGCAGGCCAAGTGATGTCAGGACAACTGCTGACCTTACCGCACTCGCCTGCGCTGGCGACCTCGATCAGAGCCACTGCGCAGGTGTTCGAAGACCCCAAGTCCAAGGATCTGCTCGCTCACGTGCGTCAGGTGGCGCCCAGCGATGCCAGCGTACTGATCATTGGTGAAACCGGCACTGGCAAGGAACTGGTTGCACGGCACGTCCACGAACTGAGTGCCCGTCGCGACAAACCGTTCGTGGCGGTCAACTGCGGAGCATTCTCCGAGAACCTGATCGAGGCCGAGTTGTTCGGCCACGAGAAAGGCGCCTTCACCGGTGCGATCAGTGCCAAAGCCGGCTGGTTCGAAGAGGCCAACGGCGGCACGCTGTTTCTCGATGAAATCGGCGACCTGCCCATGACATTGCAGGTCAAGCTGTTGCGTGTGCTTCAGGAGCGTGAAGTGGTCCGCCTGGGCTCGCGCAAGAGCGTGCCGATTGACGTGCGGGTGCTCGCAGCCACCAACGTACAACTGGAAAAGGCCATCAATGCCGGGCATTTTCGCGAGGACCTTTACTACCGGCTGGACGTGGTCAATCTGGAATTGAGCCCGCTGCGCGAGCGGCCCGGCGACATCCTGCCGCTGGCCCGGCATTTCATCGAGGTCTACAGCCAGCGTCTGCGCCATGGCCCGGTGCGCATCAGCGCCGAAGCCGAGCACAAGCTCAAGACCTACAGCTGGCCGGGCAATATTCGCGAGCTGGAAAACGTTATTCATCACACCTTGCTGGTGTGCCGCGAAGGCGTGATTCAGCGTGATGACCTGCGCCTGTCGAACCTGAGAATCGAGCGTCAGGACGAGCAGAATCCGGTTGACGAATCAGCCGAGCAGTTACTCAATCGGGCGTTTCAAAAGCTGTTTGAAGAACAGGCGGGAGCCTTGCACGAGAAGGTCGAAGACACGCTGCTCAGGACCGCGTATCGCTACTGCCACCACAACCAGGTACACACCGCCAGCCTGCTGGGCCTGACCCGCAACGTCACGCGTACGCGTTTGATCAAGATTGGCGAGCTGGCAGTCAACAAACGCAGACCGGGTGAAAATGTACAGGGCGACCGGATGCTGCATTTATCGGTGTGAAGGCCCAGACCGATGACGCGGAGCGTCATGAACGGCATTCCCACGCTGGAGCGTGAGGAACGAGCGCTGTCCGCAAGAACGCTATCGTGC
>NZ_JAWHOO010000020.1:39438-40051 GCF_032586855.1 Pseudomonas syringae group sp. J254-4
CCGCGTGGGTATGCCTTTCTGGACGCTCTGCGTCCTCTCCTGAGCACGCGGTGCGGCGCCAAAAGCTGACGCGGAGCGTCATGGACAGTATTTCCACGCTGGAGCGTGAGGAACGAGCGCTGTCCGCAAGAACGCTATCGTGCCCATGCTCCGCCTGGGCATGCCTTTCTGGACGCTCTGCGTCTTCTCCCAAGCACACGGTGCGGAGCCAAAAGGTGACGCGGAGCGTCATGAACGGCATTCCCACGCTGGAGCGTGAGGAACGAGCGCTGTCCGCAAGAACGCTATCGTGCCCATGCTCCGCGTGGGTATGCCTTTCTGGACGCTCTGCGTCCTCTCCTGAGCACGCGGTGCGGCGCCAAAAGCTGACGCGGAGCATCATGGACGGTATTTCCATGCTGGAGCCTGAGGTACGCTCGCCATCCGTAAGAACGCTATCGTGCCCATGCTCCGCGTGGGTATGCCTTTCTGGACGCTCTGCGTCTTCTCCCGAGCAAACGGTGCGGCGCCAAAAGCTGACGCGGAGCATCATGGAAGGTATTTCCATGCTGGAGCCTGAGGTACGCTCGCCATCCGTAAGAACGCTATCGTGCCCATGCTCCGCGTGGGTATG
>NZ_JAWHOO010000020.1:40151-115624 GCF_032586855.1 Pseudomonas syringae group sp. J254-4
CCTTTCTGGACGCTCTGCGTCGTCTCCCAAGCACGCGGCGCCAAAAGCTGACGCGGAGCATCATGGACGGTATTTCCACGCTGGAGCCTGAGGAACGATCGCCATCCGTAAGAACGCTATCGTGCCCATGCTCCGCGTGGGTATGCCTTTCTGGACGCTCTGCGTCCTCTCCTGATCACGCGGCGCTTCACGACAAACGCATCGCCAGAGCCTTGGCCTGAATCGCCACGTCGGTCACTGCGGTGCTTTCCCACCACATGCCGCGCAGTGGCGGGCCCATGGCGAACAGGCGTGACGAGCAGTGACCTTGCGCGTCGAGCACCGCGCCACCGGCGTCGGCAGCAATGCCCAGCGCCAGCGGTCCGGGCTGAATCAAACCTCGCAGCAGCAATTGACGAGGCAACGGGCGATCCACCCGTCGCCAGTCGTACTCGATGCCGGTGGAGTTGATCAAGGCATCGCCAACGATCTGCGTCGGTTCGCTATCACCGCGCCGACGCACGCTGATCTGCACCTGGCCTGACGGCAGGCTCGCAACAGCCTGCAACGAAGCGGCGTCAATGCTCAGCCGACCTTGTCTGATCAGTTGCGCCAGCAATGCCGCGCTGGGTGGCGGCGAGCGATGGTGATGACTCTCCCACCATGGCCGTACATGACGGACAAACTGACGGCGCTGCCTGTCACTGGCCTGATTCCACAGCCTGCCGACGTTGGCGCGTACGGTGTCCAGCGGGGCCTGCCAGTCAATGCCGCTTTCGATGGCCAGCTCGCACTGCTCGCGCACCTTGCGTACCAGTTGGCGAGTGCTGCGGATACTCGGGTCCTGCGCCAGGAAATCAGACCATTCCGGTGGCTGGCGTCGTACATGGGGCAGCAGACCATGCCGGGAATAGATCTGAATCGGCCCGCGGTGCCCGGCCTTTTCCAGTGAGACCAGCGCATCGACCATGGTCAGCCCCGAGCCGATGATCAACACCCTGGACTGTGCATCGAGCTGTTGCATTGCCTGTACGTTCCAGGGGTCCAGCGCTGCCGCGTTCAGTGCGTTCGACTCACGCTGCGGTGTGCGTGAAGCGGCGTACATACCGGTCGCCAGCACGGCCTGGCTGCCACGCAATATACGACCGTCGGCCAGCGTGACGCTCACGCCCTGTTCATCGACCTGTACATCGACAGCTTCGCCGGGCACATGCGTTGCCGTAGAGCCAAACGCCTCGCCAGCGCCACGGGCTTCACGCAATCGCTGCTGGACATAAAGCCCGAACACGCCGCGCGGCGGGAACAGCTCGGCGACCGGGACCTTCTGCCCGGCCGCTTCAGGCCAGCCGCCCTCGGCCAGATAGGCCGTCAGCCAGCGCGTGAGGTCGTCCGGGTCATCGGGGTCGACGCTCATGCGCGCCGCATTGCCATTGAGCGTATGGCCCGGCTCTGTTGCGCTGTAGGCCTCGCCCCGGCCAAGCTCGCTGCGGGTTTCGATAATCAGGATCC
Organism: Pseudomonas syringae group sp. J254-4; assembly: GCF_032586855.1. Taxonomy (NCBI): domain Bacteria; kingdom Pseudomonadati; phylum Pseudomonadota; class Gammaproteobacteria; order Pseudomonadales; family Pseudomonadaceae; genus Pseudomonas; species Pseudomonas syringae group sp. J254-4. The sequence continues at coordinate 41,640 of NZ_JAWHOO010000020.1, forward strand.
GGCGCTGGCCAGGCCTGCGTAGCAACTGCGCCGCCAGCATGGTGCCGCTCAGACCGCCGCCGATGATCAGAATGTCAGCCGTCTGGTTAGGGTCTTCGGTCATCGAGCAGCACCTCGGTCGGGTTGCGATAAAAGAGTCGGGAGGTCAGAGCACGACGTTACGCACAAAGCGCAAGGGCACGTCAGCCTCATTGCAATAGCGATGCGGCTGATTGCTGGGGAACATGAAAAACTCGCCCGGGCCGACCTGTTGCACGGCTGCAGGATCGGAGAGGCGCAGAGTCAGATACCCCTCCACGATATACACCTGCTCACTCCAGCCATCCGGATCGGCTTCCGAGACATAGGCATCACCGGGCTCCAGGCAGAACTCCCACAGCTCGACTTCCCGGCGGGCAACCGCTCGGGCCAGCAGGACGGCCTTGCTGCCAGAAATCGTACCGGCCCAGGCCAGTTCGTTGATACGGCTGTAATCGGGATTTTCGGGGGCCTGGATCAAGTCACTGAACGCCACCTGCAATGCTTCGGCTACCCGGTCCAGCGTTGCCAGACTGACGTTTTTCTCGCCCGCCTCGATAGCGACCAGCATGCGGCGGCTGACCCCGGACTTTTCCGCCAGAGCGGTCTGGCTGAGGTCAGCGCAGTTGCGCAAACGCCGCACGTTCTGACTGACGTGCTGCAACACCGGTGGCCGCTGAGAATTTTCTTTGTGCATGGTGGTGCTCACATAAAACCGTTGCGCATTATACTGCCCAATCCGGGAACGCTTTCAGAGTGTTCTGCCTCTCATCAGGCGCATCGTCATTCATCGCCATTCACAGGAATCTGGAGCTGACATGAAGTCTATCAGCCGATTACCCCGCATCAGCAAGGCAGAAGCCGTGCTGATTCTGATCACCATGCTCTGGGGCGGTACTTTCCTGCTGGTCCAGCATGCGCTGACCGTCAGCGGCCCGATGTTCTTCGTCGGTCTGCGTTTCGCCGCAGCGGCGCTTATCGTAGCGCTGTTTTCAATGAAGGTGCTGCGCGGGCTGACCTTTATTGAACTCAAGGCCGGCGTGTTCATCGGCACCTCGATCATGCTCGGTTATGGCTTGCAGACCATCGGACTGCAAACCATCCCCAGCAGCCAGTCCGCCTTCATCACCGCGCTCTATGTACCTTGCGTACCTTTATTGCAATGGCTGGTGCTTGGCCGTCGACCGGGATTGATGCCGACACTGGGCATCCTCCTCGCCTTTACCGGGCTGATGCTGGTATCCGGGCCGCAAGGCGCTTCTCTGCAACTCAGCTCCGGTGAAATCGTGACGCTGATCAGCGCGGTGGCCATCGCCGCCGAGATCATCATGATCAGTGCCTATGCCGGCAAGGTCGATGTGCGGCGGGTCACCGTGGTGCAACTGGCAACCGCCTCCGCTCTGGCTTTTCTGATGATCGTGCCGACTCAGGAACGCTTGCCGGACTTTTCCTGGTTGCTGGTGCTCAGCGCAGTAGGGCTTGGCGCGATGAGTGCGATTATCCAGATCGCCATGAACTGGGCACAGAAAAGTGTTTCGCCTACCCGCGCCACGGTGATTTATGCCGGTGAACCGGTCTGGGCCGGGATTGTCGGAAGACTGGCCGGTGAACGCTTGCCGGGTATCGCCCTGCTGGGCGCAGCATTGATTGTGGCCGGGGTGATCGTCAGCGAAATGAAGCGGCGTTCTGCACCCGGTGAACAGAGCCTTGCTGAAGAAGATGGCATGCGCAAAGCCGAGTGAGCGGTGGTCGTTGTCCGCGGTTAAACACATTTCCCGTGACAACTTTTTGCTGACTTAAAAACAGCAGACACTTTTTGTAGGAAATTTCGGAAACAGTCCCTTTGGTATCGGGGTGTCTGGCACGTATGATGCTTGACATTCCCCTGCAGATTAGAAGCCTATGTCCCTGATAGTTCTACTGCTTCTGCCTTTCATCGGCAGCTGTCTGGCGGCTTTTTTGCCGCACAACGCGCGTAACGCAGAATCGTTTCTGGCCGGTCTGGTCGCCCTCATCGGCGCTATCCAGATGGCATTGTGGTTCCCGCAGATCGCCGACGGCGGCGTTATTCGCGAAGAGTACTTCTGGCTGCCGAGCCTGGGGATGAACTTCGTTCTGCGTATCGACGGCTTCGCCTGGCTGTTTTCGATGCTGGTGCTGGGCATTGGTGCGCTGGTCTCGCTCTACGCCCGCTACTACATGTCGCCAGATGATCCGGTGCCGCGCTTCTTCGCGTTTTTCCTGGCTTTCATGGGCGCCATGCTCGGCCTGGTAATGTCCGGCAATCTGATTCAGATCGTGTTTTTCTGGGAGCTGACCAGCCTGTTCTCTTTCTTGCTGATCGGCTACTGGCACCACCGCGCCGATGCACGGCGCGGCGCGTACATGGCGCTGATGGTCACCGGTGCGGGGGGGCTGGCGCTGCTGGCCGGCATGATGATCCTCGGCCACGTGGCAGGCAGTTATGACCTGGACCGGGTGCTGGCATCCGGAGATGCGATTCGCGCCCACGCTCTGTACCCGGTATTGCTGACCCTGATTCTGATCGGTGCATTGACCAAAAGCGCCCAGTTCCCCTTCCATTTCTGGCTGCCGCACGCGATGGCAGCCCCCACACCCGTGTCGGCATATCTGCACTCGGCGACCATGGTCAAGGCCGGGGTGTTTCTCATGGCGCGAATGTGGCCTGCGTTGTCCGGCACTGAGCAATGGTTCTGGATCGTCAGTGGCGCAGGTGCCTGTACTCTGATTCTGGGTGCCTACGCGGCCATCTTTCAAAATGATCTGAAGGGCCTGCTGGCCTACTCGACCATCAGTCACCTGGGCCTGATCACGCTGTTGCTGGGCCTCAACAGCCCGCTGGCTGCGGTAGCTGCGGTCTTTCACATTCTCAACCACGCCACCTTCAAGGCCTCGCTGTTCATGGCCGCCGGGATTATCGACCACGAGAGCGGAACGCGAGATATCCGGCGTCTCAGTGGGCTGGTGAAGCTGCTTCCCTACACCGCAACACTGGCGATGGTCGCCAGTGCATCGATGGCAGGTGTGCCGCTGCTCAACGGGTTTCTGTCCAAGGAAATGTTCTTTGCCGAAACCGTGTTCATTTCCGCCACTGCCTGGGTCGAGATTGCCCTGCCGGTGATCGCGACCATCGCCGGGATATTCAGCGTTGCCTATTCGCTGCGTTTCACGGTCGATGTGTTTTTCGGTCCGGCAGCCAAGGACCTGCCGCACTTGCCGCATGAGCCGCCGCGCTGGATGCGTGCACCGGTCGAACTGCTGGTGCTGACGTGTCTGGTGGTGGGGATCTTCCCGGCGCAATCGGTCGCTCCCCTGCTCGCCGCCGCTGCGCGTCCGGTAGTCGGCGGGACGCTGCCCGAGTACAGCCTGGCGATCTGGCACGGCTGGAACCTGCCGATGGTCATGAGCCTGGTGGCGATGGCTGGCGGTATCATCCTGTATCTATTGCTGCGCAAACCTCTCAAGCACGAGCGCATTACTGCCCCGCCGCTGGTGGGCAGACTCAACGGCAAGCGTTTTTTCGAACGCAGTCAGGTGGTGATGATGCACTGGGCGCGGCGTTTCGAGCGCAAGGTCAGCACTCGTCGCTTGCAGCCGCAACTGTTTCTGCTGGTACTGGCAGCTGTATCAGGTGGCTTCATCCCGATGTATTTCAGTGGCCTGACCTGGGGCGACCGGCCGAAGATTCCGGGTTCCGGGGTGTTTGTCACGCTCTGGCTTATCGCAATTGCCTGCGCAATAGGCGCAGCCTGGCAAGGTAAGTTCCACCGTCTGGCGGCACTGGTCATGGTCAGCGTCTGCGGCCTGATGACTTGCATCACCTTCGTCTGGTTCTCGGCACCTGATCTGGCGTTGACTCAACTGGTCGTGGAGGTGGTGACGACCGTACTGATTCTGCTCGGTCTGCGCTGGCTGCCGCGACGCAACGAAGACGTCGCCCCACTGAGTGCACGCCTGCGCGCTCGCACCCGGCGGATACGTGACTTCGGGCTGGCGGTTCTTGTCGGCCTGGGCATGGCGATGTTGTCCTACGCCATGCTGACCCGCCAGACACCCAACGCCATCTCGTCCTTTTACCTGAGCCGCGCGCTGCCTCAGGGCGGTGGCACCAACGTGGTCAACGTGATGCTGGTGGATTTCCGCGGCTTCGATACGTTTGGCGAAATCACCGTGCTGGCGGCAGTGGCGTTGACAGTGTTTGCCCTGTTGCGTCGCTTCCGCCCGCCGAAGGAAAGCATTCTGCTGCCCACACAGCAACGCCTGCTGGCCCGTGACGTGGTGACTGACCTGGTCAACCCGCGCAGTGCCAGCGATACCGCACTCGGCTTCATGATGGTTCCGGCAGCGCTGGTGCGATTGCTGCTGCCGATTGCCTTCATCATTTCGATGTACTTGTTCGTTCGAGGGCATAACCAGCCAGGCGGCGGGTTTGTGGCCGGGCTGGTGATGTCGGTGGCGTTCCTCCTGCAATACATGGTGGCAGGTACCCAATGGGTCGAGGCGCAAATGAGCCTGCGTCCGTTACGCTGGATGGGCACAGGCCTGTTGTGTGCGGTTCTGACCGGAGCCGGTTCCATGGTGCTGGGTTATCCGTTCATGACCACGCACACCGCGCACGTCGATTTGCCGATTCTGGGCGATATTCACATCGCCAGTGCGCTGTTCTTCGATGTCGGTGTGTACGCCGTGGTCGTCGGCTCGACGCTGCTGATCCTCACCGCGCTGGCTCACCAGTCGGTGCGCAGCCACCGTCCGACGCAACTGCCCAAACCCGTTGCCAACCCGCAAGGAATCCTCTGATGGAAGAAGTCATTGCAATCGCCATCGGCGTGCTGGCCGCCTCGGGCGTCTGGCTGATCCTGCGGCCACGCACCTTTCAGGTGGTCATGGGGCTGTGCCTGCTGTCTTACGGGGTCAACCTGTTCATTTTCAGCATGGGCAGCCTGTTCATCGGCAGAGAACCGATCATCAAGGACGGCATTCCTCAGGACCTGCTCAATTACACTGACCCACTGCCGCAGGCGCTGGTGCTGACCGCCATCGTCATCAGCTTCGCCATGACCGCGCTGTTTCTGGTGGTATTGCTCGCCTCCAGAGGCCTGACCGGCACCGACCATGTAGATGGCCGGGAGCCCAAGGCATGAGCTGGATGAATCAACTGATCATTGCGCCGATCCTGCTGCCGTTACTGACCGCCGGGCTGATGCTCTGGCTGGGCGAAAAGCATCGGCCGCTCAAGGGACGCATCAATCTGTTTTCCAGCATCCTCGGGCTGGGCATTTCCGTGGTGCTGTTTCTCTGGGTACAGCACAGCGGCAACAGTGGCTCGATCGGTGTCTACCTGCCAGGTAACTGGGGTGTGCCGTTCGGTATCGTGCTGGTGGTGGATCACCTGTCGGCACTGATGCTGGTGCTGACCGGCATCATCGGTGTTTGCGCCCTGTTGTTCGCGCTGGCGCGCTGGGACCGGGCAGGTGCCAGTTTCCACGCACTGTTCCAGATCCAGCTTATGGGGCTGTATGGCGCATTCCTGACCGCCGACCTGTTCAACCTGTTCGTATTCTTTGAAGTCCTGCTGGCAGCGTCATACGGCTTGATGCTGCATGGCTCCGGCCGGGCGCGGGTGTCGACCGGCCTGCATTACATTTCCATCAACCTGCTGGCTTCATCGCTGTTCCTGATCGGCGCTGCGCTGATATACGGCGTGACCGGCACGTTGAACTTCGCCGATCTGGCGATCAAGATCCCGCAAGTGGCAGAGTCAGATCTGGGCCTGCTGCATGCTGGCGCTGCCATTCTGGCCACGGCATTTCTGGCCAAGGCAGGCATGTGGCCACTGAACTTCTGGCTGGTCCCGGCCTATTCGGCAGCCAGCGCGCCGGTAGCGGCAATGTTTGCGATCATGACCAAAGTGGGCGTTTACACCCTGCTACGCCTGTGGACGCTGCTGTTTTCCGGGCAGGCCGGGGCCTCGGCATTCTTCGGCGGCGACTGGTTGATCTACGGCGGCATGGCGACGATTTTCACCGCTGCGATTGCGATCATCGCTGCCCAGCGCCTGGAGCGCCTCGCCAGCTTGAGCATACTGGTGTCAGCGGGCATTCTGCTGTCTGCGGTCGGTTTCGCCCAGCCGAGCCTGACCTCGGGCGCGCTGTTCTACATGGTCAGCTCGACGCTGGCGCTGAGCGCCATGTTCCTGCTGGGCGAATTGGTCGAGCGTTCCCGCTCGGCCAACGAGATCCCTCTGGAGTACGACGTGGATCAACTGCCCCGCACCCTTGAGTCGCTGCATCCGCCACCCGGCACCAACCTGGACGACGAGCAGAAAGTCGTGGTCGGTCAAGTCATCCCCATGACCATGGCATTTCTGGGCCTGAGCTTTATCGCTTGTGCGTTGCTGATTATCGGCATGCCACCGCTGTCGGGGTTCATCGGTAAACTCACGCTGCTCAGCGCCCTGATGAACCCGCTGGGGCTGGACGTCGCGCAGGACGAAGCGCTCTCAATCCAGGCATGGCTGCTGATCGGCCTGCTGATCTTTTCCGGGCTGGCGTCGCTGATCGCTTTTTCCAGGCTCGGCACACAGCGCTTCTGGACACCGCACGAGCGTCCTTCGCCGTTGCTGCGCCGCAACGAATGCCTGCCGATCATCATCCTGCTGGGCCTGTGCGTTGCGCTGACGTTCAAGGCAGAGCCTTTGCTGCGCTACACCCAGGACACCGCCGCCGCACTGCATGAACCCAAACAGTATGTGCAGTCGGTGCTTGCCACACGCCCGATACCCGGCCCTACCAGCCAGGAAGTCAGTTCGGAGGGGCAGCCATGAAGCGCCTGTTTCCGGCTCCTCTGCTTTCTCTGGCACTGTGGCTGTTATGGCTGGTGCTGAACCTGTCGATCAGCCCTGGCCACCTGCTGCTGGGTGCCGTGCTGGGCTTTCTCGCGCCCTTGCTGATGGCACCGCTGCGCCCGCTGCCGGTGCGCATCCGCAAACCCGGCACAATCCTGAAGTTTCTGTGCACGGTCGGATGGGATGTGGTGGTGTCCAACCTTCAGGTCGGTTTGAGCGTATGGCGCCTGGAAGGTCGTCCGCCACGCTCGGCTTTTGTGCGTATCCCGCTGGACCTGCACGATGCCCACGGCCTCGCCGCGCTGGCGATGGTCACTACGGTCGTACCCGGAACGGTATGGTCGGAACTGGCATTGGATCGCAGTGTGCTGCTGATGCATGTTTTTGATCTGGAGGATGAAGCGCAATTCATTGAACACTTCAAGACCACCTATGAGCGACCGTTGATGGAGATCTTTCAATGAGTGCACTGCTCGACAACGCGATCCTGATCAGCCTGCTGATCTTCGCCCTGGCGATGGTGATCACCCTGCTCCGCCTGCTCAAGGGCCCATCGGCCCAGGACCGGGTGCTGGCGCTGGACTACCTGTACATCATTGCCATGCTGATGATGCTGGTGCTCGGCATCCGCTACGCCAGTGACACGTACTTCGAAGCAGCCATGCTGATTGCCCTGTTCGGCTTTGTCGGCTCCTTCGCTCTGGCCAAATTCCTGCTGCGCGGAGAAGTGATCGAATGACCGGACTGCCGAACACCGTGCCCTTCTGGGCCGAGATACTGACCGCCGGGCTGCTGATCGCCAGCAGTCTGTTTGCATTGACCGGTGCTCTCGGGCTGCTGCGCCTCAAGGACTTCTTCCAGCGCATGCACCCGCCAGCCCTCGCCTCGACGCTAGGTGCCTGGTGCGTCGCGCTGGCGTCGATCATCTATTTCTCTGCTCTGAAGGCAGAGCCGGTGATTCACGCCTGGCTGATTCCGGTGCTGCTGGCGATCACCGTGCCTGTGACCACGCTGCTGCTGGCACGTACAGCGCTGTTCCGCAAGCGCATGGCCGGTGACGATGTACCCGCAGAAGTCAGCAGCGGCACTGGCAATGGAGAATCGGCAGGCGGCTGAGCTCTCAGCCTGGCCAGTGTTACTCGCTGGCCTTGAAGGTCAGCTCGCCCTTGCGCCATTTGGCGGCCTTGCCGACTGCGCCTTTGAGAACCTTGCTCATGCCGATCTGCAGCTGCTCTTTTGCGGCAAACACCATGACCACAGCCTGACCTTCCTTGAACACAATGCCGTGGCCTTCAGGGATATCGACGAATGCATATTCGCCCAGCCCATACACAGTCATTTTGATTTCACGGAATTTCAATTCGAGCTTGCCGCCTTCACGGCTTGGCAATACCGACGCGCGGAAATGATCGCCTACCTTGAGCTCCAGGCGCGGCTTGTCGTCGACGACCAGAGCGGTTTCGGTGTCGATTTCAGCGATATAAATACCTTCGGCTGACTGCTCGGTGATGTAGACAAAACGGGACTGAAACTGCTTGACCAACTGTGCGCGGAGATCGCCGAGCACGAACAAGGCATGGGTATCCAGATTACTTACAGCCAAAGTACAAACCCTCAAACATGAAAATGAGGCTGCCTGATGTCAGGGCAGTCAAGAAAGTGGTTAATCCATAGACCGCGTCAAGCGACCGGAAATTTTCCGGCACGCTGCACGCAGAAGCGCTGAAAGCGCCACCGCAAACCTTGTGCAGGCGGGTGGCGGATTCTACCGGCTCATGGCAGCTACGGGATATATACCTTTTGTACACTGCAGTGTCGCAAAAGCGCTGGTGCCCTGAAACCGGCGGCCAGCCTGATCACGGCTCAAAGGCTGGACGGGCTCCAGCCAGGCGATCAGTGTGCATTCGGCGATACTGGAAACATATCACTTGTAGGCAGAGCACAAAAGGCCATCTTCTCACACGGCCAAATGCATCGAACTCTTGAGTGCGTCGGCCACTCCCATAAGAACTGATGAAGACGGGGATATCCCCCGGCGAGGAGATGACATGGAACAGACTACAACGACCATCAACGACCTGTTCGCCCAACTGGCACTGGATTCGGACGATGAGAGCATCGAAGCGTTCATCGCCAGCCATCCCCTGCCTGACGACGTGAAGCTGATTGATGCCGACTTCTGGACGCCGCGGCAGGCTGACTTTCTCAAGGAGCAGCTGCATGAGGATGCCGAATGGGCGATGGTGGTCGACGAACTGAATGTGCGCCTTCACAAAAAGCCCGAGTGAACCACTCGGGCGTTGATTCCTACTGCGGATAACCGGGCTGGCCGACATTGGGATGCAACGTCCTGCCACCCGGTTGCGGAGCATGCACAAAGACGGCGTCGCCAAAGGTGCCCATTCTGCCGACCACTGCATTCCAGTGCGCGGACTGATGGATATAGCGCCAGCGCAATAGCCGCTCTTCATGACTTTCCAGTAAGTAAGGCCCGCCTCGCGCATAATCGATCAGGCGGGCTGAAATGCGTTCGAGCTCGGGAGGAAGCTGAAATTCAAGGCTGTTTGGCACCGGGCCGAAAGGCACCCCCTCGTCACAGGCCAGTGCATGCATGACCTGTAGCGACACCCTCGACAAGTGACCAAAAACCTGGCGGTTCATCCCCACTGCAGCAACGATCGTTTTCATGCCATTCAGGGTTTTTCTGCACGGGTAACATTTGCTTTCGCAGGTCTGAACCCTCAGAAATGCCTGGCTGTCCAGCGGGTCGATCCAGTCATCCCGGCTCATGGCGCTTAACAGGGCCTGGGCGTCCTTCCAGCAAGGCGCCGCCTCACACGGGCTGTCACGATTGACCTGGCTGCTTTGCGGACGCGTGAGCAACACGCTTTCTTCCATCTGTGGAGGATAACCACCGCCTATATCGGAATGGGCACCGGGTAAAACGATTTCTTTCGGCCATGCCGGCAGGACGCTGTTAAGCGCGAAGTTACGCCGTGATTCATCACGAGCCACCAGATGCAGCACCTGTTGGGCACACCCCGGCGGCAAGTAAAGATTGACCCTCCTGTTGTTCGCGTCCCGGGTATTGCCCATATCCCTGAAACTGCCGATGGCGGCGACAGTGTCGAACAGGCCGATAACCTTGAGCCGTACACTGCCGTTGCGCCAACTGAAATGCTCACTGAGCCTGACCTTGCGGCTTTGAAGTATCGGCTCAAGCATTCCTGCCTGCTGTTTCAGCACTTCGTTGGCCAGGTGCCTGGCCGACGCAGCACCGCGACTGAAGCCGAACACGTCCAGCTCAAGCCCTTCCAGTACACAATCCGGGTTGTCCCGTGGAAATGCCTTCAATACCGTTTCAAGCTTTCTGAATGCATTTTCCACCTTGCATATCACACCAGTGGTGCCCCGACCGAAACTCTGCCCCGGCCATACCGAATCACGCCCGCCGGAGGTAGTACCCGCCCCGCTTACATAGATCGAGTAGTACACTCTCAAGCCTGCACTGTCATGTTCGGCAACACGCTGCAGACGATAAAGATCGACCAGCCTGGCTATATTGCTCGGATCATTACTGTAACTACTGCCAGAATGAGCATGACGACCCGCGCACTCTTTAATGTGCTGACCACCATTTATTTCAATCAATGCCTGACAGTCAGCCCCGATCTGACTGTTGACGCGATTATTTCCCGTACCGTCGAAGAAAATTCCGACCCGCGCGGTAACGCGCCGCGTTACCACATCCGAGATTGCTGCCGTTTGTTCGACACTCCATTTATCGTTCATATCTTTTCCATCCTTAGAGGCAGGCCAAGAAAAGGCCGCACTTAAATCAAAACGTAAATAACGTTGATTTAAACAGCTTGCTTAAAGACGGTGATCAGTCAAGTCATGCAGCGCGTATTCAGAGTATTCCTACAACTTCTGTCGTCAGGTATTTATTATTTATAAACAAACACCTACACGTGTGTGCAAACGGGTTTCAGAACCCGCAATTTCACCAAACAGAAAAACCAGCCGGGCAGGTTATTTAATACTTGATCTAACCTGAGCCGCCTGTTTTAAAAATCAGCGGCTTTGCGGTTTATACCCAAGGCGCAGACCACCCCAATGTCGCCCGTTGACCACAATAGGCACGGACAGGTCGTGCATCAACTCGCCAGTGTCCCGCGTGTAGGTTTGCAGCAGGACAGGCTGTTGATGGCTGCCGCAGCGAATGCCGGTACGGTCATCGAACTTGCGCTTGCTTCGATTACGCGCATTGTCCACCGTCGCATCGCCTGTCAAAGGCTGACTGAAAGCGTTGTTGTGCGTCGGCACATAACCTTGCTGCGTGCAGGCAATGGCGAATACCAGACCTTCATGGCGCGAGAGCAGCGGTTCTTGCAATGCTGGCAAGACCTGATCGGTGTAGCGATCAAAACGCGTGGTAAAGCGGGTGGGTGAGGTATTGGGGACGGGTTTGTAGTTGCGATCAAACAAGTCATCCAGGCTGACGCGCCCCTGCACAATGTCAGCCTCGAATTTTTCCGCGATCAGCCGCGCCCCTTCGCGAGCCAGGTCATAGATACGCTGATGATATTCATCCAGACCGACCTGAGCCAGCCGCTGGCTGATGGTCTCGGCCTGCCCCTCCATCTGCACGGCGGCTTTGGCCAGTTGCCGGGTTTGTTCATCGCTGACGGCAAGATCACTGCGCATGTGCTCGACAGCATCGAACAGGCTGGCCAACTGGTCCTGGTTGCTCCTCGCGCCTTGAGCAATTTCGCTGACCTGGCTTTCCACCTCGATCGCAAGCCGGGCAATGTTGCCCAGATGCTGGCCGGTCAGCTCGACCTGCTCGACCCCCGCATCGAGGTCAGAAGACAGCTCGCGAATCTGCTCCACCACCTGAGCGGTGCGCTGCTGGATATCGGCCACCATCTGCCCGACTTCCCCGGTGGCGCTGGCGGTACGGCCGGCGAGCCCGCGTACTTCGTCAGCGACCACCGCGAAACCGCGCCCGTGCTCACCTGCCCGGGCAGCTTCGATGGCCGCATTAAGCGCCAGCAGGTTGGTCTGGCTGGCGATGGATTGAATGACCAGCGTCACACGCTGGATTTCTTCACTGCGCTGGCTCAGCGCCTCGATCAACTCACGACTGCCGATAGCACGCTTGCTCAAGAGGTGCATGCGCTCGATGGACTCATTCAGAACGCTGCTTCCCGATTCGCTGCGCTGACGCGCCTCGCTGGCTGCAACCAACGCCTGTTGACTCAACTGGGCAGTCTGCTGCTCGGTCGCAATCATCTGTTCGGCGCTGTTGACTATCTGTCCGGCAGCACCCAGCTGCGACTGCACCTTGCCCGCCAGTTGCCCGACAGAAAATGCCACCTGAGCGGCCGACAGTGCATTGTGACTGGTGGTACGCGACAGGTCGCGGGTCAGCAGCGCGATATCACTGTCACTTGCCTCGACTTGTAAGCCAGGCTGCCTTCTGCGCAACAAAAGCGGCAGCCAGGCCACCAGCAGCGCTGCGGGAATGACGATATAAAGAGACAAACCGATAACGCTCATGGCGGCGAACAGCAGGCATAACACGACACTTTGCACCGCCGGCACCCACCACTTCGACGCAGCACCGCGAGCATCGGCCAGTGGTAATCCGGCTGCCATGGATAGGTTCTCGGCCATGCTGCGTCACCCCGTCGGTATTTATCATTATTACGTTTATTAAACGCTAGATAACGGCCTTATGCCATGCCCCGTTGGTCGTAGCGAGCAATCCGTTTTCGACAAATTCCGCGCACAACAAAACCGGGAGGCAATCGCTTGCCTCCCGGTTCGGTCACTCAGCTGCTGCCTGCGTATCAGGCCTGACGCTGGTGCTTGTCGATCTGCTCGTGGCGCTCTTGCGCCTCGATGCAATATTTGGTGGTCGGGCTGATCAGCAGACGCTTCAGGCCGATTGGCTCACCGCTGTCATCGCACCAGCCGAAGGTATCGTCGGCAATACGCGAAAGGGCCATTTCCAACTGGGGCAGCATGCGCTGGTCGCGGTCAATCACATTGACCAGCCAGTGACGCTCCTCTTCAACCGAAGCAGCGTCTGCAGGGTCGGCAGGCGTGTCCAGGCTCTCGATCGCAATACGGCTCTGCTCGATTCGCTCGTGGATCTCGACCTTCATGCCCTGCAACAGCTCGACGAAGAAAGCGTGCTGCTCGGCGTTCATGTAGTCATCGGCCGGCATGGCCAGCAACTTTTCCTTTGTCATTTATTTCTCTATAAAAAAACGTGCATTGAGGAGCGGCTTGACGTTGCCGTGCAAACCAATAATCTCCAAGCGCCACCTGGCACTCAATTTACGAGGGGCGGCAGTCTAAGGCCGGCTAGCGGGCTCGGCAACACAATTGAAGGATTTTTGTACAACAATTGCCGTAAAACCCTTGAAATGCGGGCGAAAGACCCGGCCAGCATGCTGCTTGATGAGGCTCTGACCTGCTGACAGCTAATCGGTTCCTGCAACATCCAACGCACAAAAGGGCCTGAAAAGGCCCTTTGATGCAGATGATTGAAATCAGCGCTTGGTCTTGCGCTTGTTGCGATATTGATCGATTACTACCGCCACTACAATGATCAGACCTTTGATAATGTCCTGAACATAAGCATCTACGCCGACAAAGGTAAAACCACTGGCCATTACGCCGAGAATCAGCGCACCGATCACAGTGCCGGTAATTCGTCCTACCCCACCGGACAGGCTGGTGCCGCCGATGACTGCGGCAGCGATAGCGTCCAGTTCATAAGACATGCCCATCCCGGCCTGCCCGGTTGCGGCACGTGCCGAGGCAACCACCCCTGCCAGCCCGGCCAGCAGCCCGGCGATGCTGTAGACGATAACCAGGTGGCGCTTGACGTTGATCCCGGAAGTACGCGCAGCCTGCATGTTGCCGCCGATGGCGTAGGTGTATTTGCCGTACTTGGTGTAACGCAAGGCGATGTGGAAGATCACCGCCACCACCAGAAAGATGATCACCGGCATCGCGCCCTGCCCGATAGCCGTGTAGGAATCCGAGAGCATGCTCACCGGCTGACCTTCGGTGTAGAAACGCGCCAGGCCACGCGCGGAGACCATCATGCCCAGCGTGGCAATGAACGGCGGAATACCGGTTATGGCAATGATGCTGCCGTTGATGGCACCCGCCAGCAGCCCGACTCCGAGCCCGACCACGATCGGAATCCACACCGGCAGGTCGGTCAGGGAAGGGAATACCGCCCGGGAAAAGTCCGAGGTTTGCGCCAGACTCGCGGCAATCATCGCCGACAGTGCCAGCACCGAACCGGATGACAGGTCGATGCCTGTGGTAATGATCACCTGAGTCACGCCGATGGCCAGCAAGCCGATGATCGATACCTGAAGGATCATCAGCACCAGACGCTGGGAGTTGAGCAGAAAGCTCTGATCACGGACGATCCAGCCAAACAGCTCAAAGATCAGGCCGATGCCGATCAGCACCAGAAAAATACTCAGCTCGGTTGGCAGCCGCCGTTTGTTCCTGGTCGGTGCCAAGGCTGGTTTGTTTTGCGAAATCGCGTTGCTCATGTTCGTTCCCCTTTTGTTCTTCTTCTACCGAGCGCTGTAGTGCGAACTCAATGAACCTTGTGGCCGGAGGCCAGATGCATGACTTTTTCCTGGGTCGCTTCGCCTCGATCGAGGATCCCCATCATTTCGCCTTCGTGCATGACCATGACCCGGTCGCTCATACCGAGGACTTCCGGCAGCTCTGAAGAGATCATGATGACGGCCATGCCTTCACTGGCGAGCAGGGAGATCAGGCGATAGATTTCCGCCTTGGCCCCTACGTCGATGCCGCGGGTGGGCTCATCCAGAATCAGTACCCGGGGATTGGTCATCAGCCAGCGTGCCAGCAACGCCTTCTGCTGGTTACCGCCCGACAAGGTGTCGATGCACTGCTCCAGTGACGGGGTCTTGACCCGAAGTTTTTTGCACATGTCCTCGCACAGCGCACGCAGTGCCTTCTGTTGCACGAAACCGTTGCCGGCATAGTTGGCAAGCACGGCCATTTCCATGTTTTCCATCACCGACAGGCATGGAAACAGCCCAGTCAACTTGCGGTCTTCCGTCAACAGCGCAAAACCCAGTTCAATGGCCTGATGCGGGTCGGCAATGTGTACCGTAGTGCCATCAAAGCGTACCTCGCCGCTGTCGCTGGGGGTTATGCCGAACAGGGTCTCGGCCACATTGGTCCGGCCTGACCCCATCAATCCGGCAATGCCAAAAATCTCTCCGGCACGCAAATCGAAACTCACGTCCTTGAAAATGCCGTTCAGGCACAGGTTGCTGACTGAAAGCAGCACTTCGCCTGGCGGCTTTTCCCGCTCGGGGAACAGTTGCGTCAACTCACGCCCTACCATCATGGTGATCAGGCTGTCGCCGTCCATACTTTCGGCGCGCTGCAGGCCGATATAGGCGCCGTCGCGAAAAACCGCTACTTCGTCGGCAATCTCGAAAACTTCGTTCATCTTGTGGGTGATGTAGATGATGCCTTTACCCTGAGCGCGCAGGTCGTTGATGATCGAAAACAGGTGAGCGACTTCGGTTTCGGTGATGGCCGAAGTCGGCTCATCCATGATCAGCACGTCCGAGTTATATGACACAGCTTTGGCGATCTCGACCATCTGCCGCTCGGCGATATTCAGGTTGCCCACCAGGTCTTCGGGATCGAGCCTGATGCGCAGGCGCTCCAGCAGTTCGGCAGTGCAGCGGTGCATTTCCCGGTGATCAACCATGTGCAGACCGTTGAGCTGTTCGCGACCGATCCAGATGTTCTCGGCGATGCTCATGAATGGCATCAGGTTCAGCTCCTGATGGATCATCGCAATGCCGGCCTGAAGGGCCGAAAGTGGCGTCTCGAAGCGAATCGGCTTGCCACGCAAACGGATTTCGCCCGAGTCCGGCTGGTAGATGCCAGCGATGATTTTCATCAGCGTTGACTTTCCGGCACCGTTCTCGCCCATCAGCGCCAGCACGCTGCCGGGGCGCACACGCAGTTGGACGTCGTTGAGCGCGATGACACCGGGGAAGCCCTTGCTGATATGGCTGATTTCCAGCAGATAAGGCGGCTGGGCATCCGGCGTTGGGCTACCGCTGTCACTGGACGGCAGATCGCGTTGTGCGGGCGGGTTGGCAGTAGCTGAACCAAACATGATCACAACTCCTCAAACGGCAGGCTGCGGGAGGAAAGATCCTCCCGGGCCTGGCGATCGTTGTTATTTGAAGGTGGCGACGTTTTCAGGCGTGATCAGGCGATAAGGGATGATGATCGCCTGGGGCTCGACCTTTTCCTTTTTCGCCATTTTCACGGCAGCATCAATCGCTCCGTCGGCCTGGCCCTTGGCGTCCTGGAAAACGGAGACTGCGAGGTCGCCCTTGGTAACGGCGTTGAGCCCGTCTGGCGTACCGTCGACACCGGCGACTAAAACGCTGCCTTTAGCCACATCCACGCCTGCCTGCTTCAGCGCCATCGCCGCGCCAATGGCCATTTCATCGTTGTTGGCCAGCACCGCGTTGAATTTACGGCCCTGGGTAAGCCAGTCGTTGGTCAGGTCCATGCCCTTCTGGCGTAGCCAGATGCCGGTCTGCTCCTGATCTATCTTGATGTCCGGGTACTTGGCCAGCACCTCTTTGATGCCCTTGGTGCGGTTTTGCGTGGAGTTGTTGGCCAGGTCACCCAGAAGAATCATGACACTGCCCTTGCCTTTCATTTTGTCGGCGATGTATTGCGCCTGAAGTCGACCTGCCTCCATGTCATCCGACGTAACGGTGGCGACGCCTGCAGGCAGTTTCGGATCGTCAGGGCGGCGGTTGACGTAGACCAGCGGGATGCCGGCGGCGACCGCGTCCTTGGTGATCCGCGCAGTGGCAGCGGTGTCGACAGGATTGACGATCAGGGCGTCGACTTTCTTGTTGACCAGGTCCTTGACCTGGTCGAGCTGTTTGTTGACGTCCGCGCGGGCATCGACGAACTGCAGGTCCACTTTCTCGGTCGTGGACATGGCTTTGGCCTTGGCATTCATGTCGTCACGCAGGTAGGTCAGCCAGGTGTCATCGAACTGCGACATGGCCACACCGATCTTGATATCGGCCAAAGCTGCACCGCTGCCCAACATCAGCGCAATGGCCAATGAGGTCAAAGCAATCTTGGTCTTCATGAGGATCTGTCTCCAGATTATTGTTGTTCGGATGCAGCGAATCAGCGTGACAGGCGGATCCCGGTTGCTCCGGGAATGCAGAACAGTTGCGCGTCCTTGTGTTGCACGCACATGCCACGGGCAACGATTGTGAGAAATCGCTCCATGGTCCGAATCCAGAATGAAGAGGTGGCAGAACGCTTGGCGGTGAGGCCAGAGGTAGGGGTTTTCATCGACAGTACCTATCTTTTGTTTTGTTTTTGTTGGTGTGCATCTCGTGACTTGAAAGACCTTCAAAGCCCGAGTGATTCGATAGTCGGTAACCTGAAAAAGACTCTATTGGAAAATATTTTCCAATTCAACTGGTTTTAGAATTTTATTCCATTTCATTTTTATTCGGCTGCAGATACGACAAAGCCCGACGCTTGTCAGGCGTCGGGCCTTGTCCGATGGCAGGCTTTTATATGCAGCGTGGCACACGATGATTACAGCACCACAACCCGCCCTTCACTGGCGCTCAAGCGGGCTGCATCCATGACCTGTGCCGATGCAATGGCATCATGAGGATCAACCGGATTACCGCCCTGCTCGTCAACGGCGCTCTGCAACAGGCGGTA
This sequence comes from Pseudomonas syringae group sp. J254-4, assembly GCF_032586855.1. Classification (NCBI taxonomy): domain Bacteria; kingdom Pseudomonadati; phylum Pseudomonadota; class Gammaproteobacteria; order Pseudomonadales; family Pseudomonadaceae; genus Pseudomonas; species Pseudomonas syringae group sp. J254-4. Next base: position 59,341 of record NZ_JAWHOO010000020.1, read on the forward strand.
GAACTCAAGCCAGCAGCCGCGCTCCGAAGGCACACGCTCGCGGTGCTCACCCTGCTCGAACCAGCCCCAGCGCCGATGCTCTTCGACACCCCAGCGCTCGCCCTCGGACCGTGGCGTGAGGCCGGCAAACGCAGCCTCCTCCTGACCGTCCAGCCCTTCGACGCTGTAACAACCCTTGGTTCCACTGACCCTGAAACGCGGCTTGGGGGTATTTTGCAGACAACTGCCTGACAGGTGCGAAGTCACACCGCTGGCATGACTCAAGGACACGAAGAACGTGTGGTCCAGTACGTCTTGCGGCGTAGCGAACTGCAATTCTGCGTACACCCGCTCGACCGGCCCGAACAGTACCAGTGCCTGATCCACCAGATGACTGCCCAGGTCACGCAGCATGCCACCACCGCTGGCCTTGCCGACAGAGCGTGGCGAATAGCGCTCGATACTGGACTCGAACCGGCTGATCTGCCCCAGCGCCTTGTTGTCGATCAATTTGCGCACGGTGAGGAAGTCGGAATCCCAGCGCCGATTCTGATAAACGCTAAGCAGCACGCCCCGCCGTTCGGCCGCTTCCACCAGCTCGCGCGCCTGGGCGGCGTCGCTGGCAAAGGGTTTGTCGCTGACCACCCCGACGCCCAGCTCTATCGCTTCAAGGATCAACGCTCGGCGCGAAGCCAGGGGCGTGGAAATCACCACGACATCGACCCCGGCAGCGACCAGCTCAGCCAGCGTGTCGAAGGTTGCCACGCCGGGATGATCGTTGGCCACTTCCTGCTTTCGCTCGGGTGAACGGGTGACAACGCCTGCAAATGTGGCACCGGGCAAACTCGAAATCAGCGTTGCATGAAAGTAACGCCCGCCTTTGCCGTAGCCCACCAGCCCTGCTCGCATGGATATCTCCTGTAGTCCATGAACCTCATGGCCGCAGCCCTCGGTCGTGTATTGGATGCCGCCGTTTCAACGAAGCAGCTCGCTTTTGACCCGCTCCAGCATGAATCGGCTCGATTCATCTGCGCGCTCCTCCCAGGCAAATACGGCCACTGTGGCAATACCGTCGAAATTGATGTCCCGCAATGTCGAGAAGAACGCGTCCCAGTCCACCTCGCCCTGCCCGATGTCCAGATGCTGATGCACCGTTGCCGTGACGCCAGGCGGGTTAACGATGTAGCGCAGGTTGGACGAAGCCCGGTGATTATAGGTATCGGCAATGATCAGGTGGGTGAGCTTGTCACCTGCGTACCGCAGCATGGAGGCAATGTCCCCGACGCCATCATCGTAGAAAAAGGTGTGTGGCGCGGCATACAGGTAATTGATCCAGTCCCGGTCCAGGCCGCGAATGATATCGACTGACTCGTTGTTGCGTTCGCAGAAGTCATAAGGATGGGCCTGGATATCGAGCCGGATGCCTTCTCGCTCGAAGTGCGGCATCAGTTCATCCATGGATTTCATGAACTGGTTTTCGCACACCAGTGCATGATCGGATTGCCCACTGAACTCAGTGTTCATCAGGTCGCAGTCCATTTCCACGGCCACCTGAATGGCGCGTTTCCAGTTGCGCACCGCTGCAATACGCAAGTCTTCATCCGGCGCGGCCCAGTGGTACAGCGGCAGCAGCGAGGAGAGTTTCACACCGGCATCGCTCAGGGCTTTGCGAAACTCCCTGATCCGCGCACGATCCACGCGCGGGTAATTGTAGAACGGCATGAAATCTTCGCGCGGTGAAAGCTCTATATAGTCGTAGCCCAGTTCCGCGGTCTTATCGACCATCGCACCCAGCGACAGGTGGCGATACATGTAAGGATCCAGTGCGATGCGCATGATGCCCTCCTTTTTATTGTTTGAAAAACAACCCGACTCCAGACACCTCTGTCAGTCATAAAACGCGGGACGCATCTCCAGGGCAATCGGTACGACCGCTCCGCTGTTCTGCGCCTGAACACAGGCATCGGCGGCCACCGCAGCGGCATAACCGTCCCAGGCAGAAGGCCCGTAAATCGTGCCCGCGTTGACGCCATCGATGAAGTCCTGCAACTCGACGTCATAGGCAGCAATGAACCGGTCTTTCCAGTCCATCAGGATCGCGTTGGACAATTTCGCTTCGCTGCGCAACTGCACCTGAGAAGGCTCGGGCAGTTTGGCAATGCCGCTCTCGCCGACCACTTCACACTGGATGTCGTAGCCGTACTGGCAGTTGACGAACACTTCGACGTCGATGCGCGTGCCTCTGGCCGTTTCCAGCATCACGATCTGCGGGTCTTTCATGTGCGCGAGGGCCTTGCTGGTCTTGCGCGGGAACACCACCTGCACCGACACATAGTCATCGTTAAGCAACCAGCGCAGCACATTGAGTTCATGAATCAGCGTGTCGGTGATGGCCATGTCGGTCTTGTAGTTCTCGCCGACCCGAGGGTTGCGGTGCGCGCAGTGGAGCATCAGCGGTTCGCCGATCCGGCCGCTGTCGATCACCGATTTCAGGGCGCGATAGCCCTGATCATAGGGGCGCATGAAACCCACTTGAACCAGACGCCTGCCGCTGGCGATCTCGGCCTCGACGATGTGTCGGCAACCTTCGGCGGTTACGGCCAAAGGCTTTTCGCAGAACACCGGCTTGCCTGCGGCAATGGCCGCCAGCACGTACTCTTCATGGCTGGGGCCCCAGGAACAGACCAGCACCGCTTCGACGTCGGGCGCGGCAATCAGCGCGTGGCCGTCGGCATACACTTCGGCACCGATGTCCAGCTCGCGCACCACTTTGGCTGCCTGCTCCAGGTTGATGTCGGTGACGGCTACCACCTGACTGCCAACCAGCGTCTTGCTGCAACGCCGGATATGATCCTGACCGATTGCGCCTGTACCGATCACACCGAGTTTCAATGCCATTTTCATGTTCCTTTTTTTATTGGATGTTGCCGTGAACGGGTCACGGGCGCTGAACGATAAAAAGTGATCAGTACTGACGAGCCTTGGCCAGTTCGCGGTTGAGTTTTTCGTAAACCTGGGCCGTGGTGCCGGTCGTTGATACTTCGGCAACGCCGACACGCCACCACGACAGGTATTTGTGAATCATGGTCTTGGGCAGGACCTTGATGTCGATCAGCGTCGATACCGTTTGACGTTGCGCATCGACAAGCGCCTGGCGCAGTTGTTCGGCGGTGCTGACCTTGTAGGTCTTGCAGCCATAGGCGGCAGCGCTCATGGCGAAATCCACCGGTACAAAGTCGCCGTCGAGCTTGCCTGTGTCGGAATTGCGAAAACGGAACTCGGTGCCGAAACTGTCCATGCCGTGTTCCATCTGCAGGTTGTTGATGCAGCCGAAAGTCATGTTGTCCAGCAACACCACGTTGATCTTGCGCCGCTCCTGAATCGAGGTCGCCAGCTCTGAATGGAGCATCATGTAAGAGCCATCACCGACCAGCGCGAAGACCTCGCGGTGCGGCGCAGCGAGCTTGACGCCCAGTGCCGCATTGACCTCATAGCCCATGCATGAATAGCCATATTCGACGTGATAGGTGTCGACCCCGGTACTGCGCCAGGCACGCTGCAGGTCACCCGGCAAACTGCCCGCCGCCGCAACGATCACTGCATCGGCAGGCAGGTTCTGGTTAAGAATGCCCAGTACGCCGCTCTGGGTCAGACACGAGCCGGTCAGCTCGATGAACTCGCGTAGCACGGCCGGGTCCAGGTGATCGTTGATTTCCGGGACGAAATCCTCGCTCTGGTACTCGACCGCATACAGGCGATCAACCTCGGCATCCAGCTGCGCACGGGCTGTCTGCGGCGCATCGCCCCAGGCAGCACGGTAACCGCTGGCTTGCAGGCTTTCAGTCAGTGCCAGCAATGCCACCTGCGCATCGGCCAGGACCTGCACGCCATCCAGCTTCTGCACATCGAAGGCGCCGACATTGAGGTTGAGAAATTGCACATCCGGGTTCTGGAACAGCCATTTCGACGCGGTGGTGAAATCGCTGTAGCGGGTGCCGACGCCGATGATCAGGTCCGCCTCTTTCGCCAGCTGATTGGCCGCCACCGTGCCGGTCTCGCCGATGCCGCCCATGTTCAGCGGGTGCGCCGAAACGATGGCACTCTTGCCTGCCTGGGTTTCGGCGAACGGGATATCGAAGCGCTCGGCAAAGGCTTGCAAGGCGTCGGCTGCGCTGGAATAACGCACGCCACCACCGCAGATCAGCAGCGGTTTGCGCTTGCCGGCCAGCAGCTTCAACGCATCGTCAAGCATGGCCTTGCTGGGCGGGCGGCGGTCGATACGGTGCACACGTTTTTGCAGGAAGCTGTCCGGGTAATCGTAGGCCTCGGCCTGCACATCCTGAGGCAGCGCCAGCGTGACGGCACCGGTATCAGCCGGGTCGGTCAGTACGCGCATGGCATTGAGCGCTGCGCTCATCAACTGCTCGGGACGGTTGATACGGTCCCAGTATTTGCTCACCGCCTTGAATGCATCGTTGGTGCTGATGCTCAGGTCGTGAAACTGCTCGATCTGCTGCAGCACCGGGTCAGGCTGGCGGCTGGCATAGACGTCCCCCGGCAACAGCAGCAACGGAATGCGGTTGGCCGAGGCGGTTGCGGCGGCGGTGATCATGTTCGCCGCGCCTGGCCCGACCGAAGAGCTGCACGCGTAGATCTTGCGCCGCAGGTGCTGCTTGGCAAAACCGATGGCGGCGTGGCACATGCCCTGCTCGTTACGGCCTTGATGAACCATCAGGTCGCCGCTGTCCTGTTCCAGCGCCTGCCCAAGACCCAGCACGTTGCCATGCCCGAAAATGGTGAAGATGCCAGCGACGAATTTGCTCTGCACGCCGTCGACTTCGACGTACTGGTTATCGAGAAAATTCACCAGGGCCTGGGCCATGGTCAGTCGGGTTGTACTCATGTTCGCACCTTGTTGTTGTTTGAGGTGGCCAGGGTTTGAGATGGCCTGACGGCGCAAGTCAGTGACGCTGCGAAACGGCTCGTGACAAGTGCGTCATGCTCGCCGCTATCGCCTGAGGAATGTCAGTCAGCGCGTGGACGCTTTCGGCGAACGGTTCGAAGGAAAGATGGCCCTGATAGCCGCTGTCCAGCAAACGCTCGATCTGCGATGCATTACCCAGAATGTCAGCTTCGCCGACCAGCACGCGATGGCCATCGCGAATGCTGTTGAGCGGTGCCTGCGCATCCTCGACACCGGAGATATGCACCAGCCCGGTCAACTCTGGAAACAGCTCGACCTCACCGGCCAGGTGGTGGTGAAAGGTGTCATGAACCAGCCGATAAACGTCCAGCCCACCCACCGCCCTGATTGCGTCCACCGCCTGACGTTTGAGGCGCAACGAGCACTCCTCGAAGCCCAGCGGTTCGACGAAGCCGAGAATGCCGTGCTCACGAAGAATCGGTGCCAACGCAGTCAACGCGGTGCGCAACCCCGAAGCGCGCTGCGCGCCGTTACGCGGATCTGCACGGTCATTGAGCGGGCATAGCACCAGACCGCGCGCACCGCAGTCGCGAGCGTACTGCGCAAGCTTCGTCGCCTGGGCTGCGCGCTCTTCATTCCAGACATCGAATGGGTACAGGGCGTTGATGGACAGCACCTTTACCCCCCGGGCAGCGCAAAGGTCACGAACGACCTGGGGTGCAGTGCCGTCCTCGATCTCGATACCCTTGAGGTCGTTGCGAATCTCGATGGCATCGGCACCCAGCTTCACCGCCAGATCGACGAAACCTTCCAGAGACAGGCGCGGCGCGACCATTCGATTAAGGGCGAAACGCAGAGGTTGGTTCATTGTTCTTGTTCTCCGCAACATTCCATTGATGAAGGCTATTTGGCAGTCGGCATACTGAACTCGGGGCCTTTGGCAATACTGTCCGGCCAGCGCTGCATGACACTCTTGTAGCGACTGTAAAAGCGCAGGCCTTCTTCGCCGTACGCGTGGTGATCGCCAAACAGTGAACGTTTCCAGCCGCCAAACGAATGCCAGGCCATGGGCACCGGGATAGGCACGTTGATACCGACCATGCCGACCTTGATGGTCCGCGCAAACGCACGGGCCACTCCACCATCGCTGGTAAAGCACGACACACCGTTACCGAATTCGTGTGCGTTGACCAGCTCGACGGCGCTGGCGAAATCCGCGACGTGAACGATGCCCAGCACCGGGCCGAAGATTTCCTCCTTGTAGATCTGCATATGCGGCGTGACGTGGTCGAACAGCGTCGCGCCGACGAAAAAGCCCTGCTCGGCACCCGGCACCTTGAAGTTGCGGCCATCGACAATCAGCTTCGCGCCCTCTTTGACGCCCTGATCGATGAAACCCTCGACCTTGGCCTTGTGCACGGCGGTGACCAGCGGCCCCATGTCCGAATCGGCCTGCATGCCGTTGCCGACCTTGAGCTGGTCGATGCGCGGCAGCAGCTTGTCGATCAGTTGCTGGCCGACATCGCCCACCACCACTGCAATGGAGATGGCCATGCAGCGCTCACCCGCCGAACCATACGCCGCCCCGATCAAGGCATCAGCGGCTTGATCCAGGTCCGCATCGGGCATCACGATCATATGATTCTTGGCCCCACCCAGCGCCTGCACGCGCTTGCCGTGGGCCGTGCCCTGCTGGTGAATGTACTCGGCAATCGGCGTCGAACCGACGAACGAAATGGCCTCGATGTCAGGGTGTTGCAGCAACGCATCGACCGCCACCTTGTCACCCTGCACCACATTGAATACGCCATCAGGCAGACCGGCTTCCTTGAGCAGGCGCGCCATCAGCAGACTGGCAGACGGGTCGCGCTCGGAAGGTTTGAGGATGAAACAGTTGCCGGTCACCAATGCCATGGGGATCATCCACAGCGGCACCATGACCGGAAAGTTGAACGGCGTGACCCCGGCGCAGACGCCCAGAGGCTGACGCAGGTTCCAGTTATCGATACCACCGCCAATGTTGTCGCTGAAATCACTTTTCAGCAGGCTGGGCGCACCGCAGGCAAATTCGACAATCTCGATACCGCGCACCACTTCACCACGCGCATCAGACAGCACCTTGCCGTGCTCGCGGCAGATGATCTGCGCCAGCTCGTCGTGGTGCCGGTCCAGCAATTCCTTGAACTTGAACATGACCCGCGCCCGGCGCAGCGAGGACTGATCGGCCCAGCCGGGAAAAGCAGCCTTGGCCGAAGCGACCGCTTCATCCACGGTTTTCACGCTGGCCAGCGCAACGCGCGCTTGAACAGTGCCGATTGCCGGGTTGAAGACATCGCTGTAACGCTCACCATCGCCGTCATTCAGGTGTCCGTTGATGTAATGGCCGATCACCGGTGACTCGTTCATCTCATGCCTCCAGAGTAAAAAGGGGAAATCAAAGATCCAGCAGCCAGCTGTGCTGCGGGTCGTTATGGAACTGCCAGGCGCGCGTCGGACCGGCCATCACGTTCAGGTAATACGATTCGTAACCGTAGGGCACGGACACTGGGTGATAGCCTTTGGGCACTGTCACCAGATCATTGTTTTCCACGGCCATGGCCTGATCGATACTGCGGTCATCGGTGTAAACCCGCTGGAAAACGAAACCCTGCGGCGGGTTGACCTGGTGGTAATAGGTCTCTTCGAGAAAGCTTTCGTGGGGCAGATTGTCCCGGTCGTGCTTGTGTGGCGGGTAGCTGGACGAATGCCCTGAAGGAGTCCGCACCTCGACCACCAGCAGCGAATGCGCCGGTTCACTGTCCGGCAGGATGTCGCACACGTAACGGGTGTTGGCCCCTTTGCCGCGTACGCTGCGTTTCATGCTGCCCGGCATGATCAGCCGTGCCGCAAGCTGTTTGCGCGCATCGCCCGGTGCCGTGCATACCGCCAGGTGCAGCGGCCCACGCGCAACGAACTCTGCCTGACTATGCGGTGGCAGGTAGACCGCAAACGGCGATTTTTCCTCGAAAACTGATTGCCGGTCGCCGATGTTTTCCCAACTGAAAGCGCCCTGCCCCGGTGCTTCGCCATTCACGCTGGCGTGCCCGGCCAGCAAGACCACGCACAGTTCGTTTTCTTCGGCACCGAGAGGCAGGCGCTCTCCGGCTTCCAGACGGTAGGCGGCAAAGTTCACGTACTCGAGCGAACCGGGCGCCAGCGCCACGATGTCACGGCCCTGGGGTTTGCTTTTGGTCAGCAGATTCATGGATAGATCCTCCTTATCGCGCATCGGCCAGCAGTTGGCGCAGGGTGTCATAGCCCTTTTTGGCATACACATAACTCGGCGCTACCGCTGGGTCCTGTTCGGCCTCGACCACCAGCCAGCCGCTATAGTTGGATTGCAACAACACCTTGAGCAGCGCTGAAAAGTCGATATCACCATCACCTGGCACCGTGAACGTGCCATTGATGATGCAGTCCGGAAAGCTCCAGAGATTGTTGCGTGCCAGTTGCACCACAGGTTTGCGCACATCCTTGAAATGCACATGGCAGACACGCTCGATGTGCTTGCTCAGCACCTGCAAAGGCTCGCCGCCGCCCATGTAACAATGCCCCGAATCGAACAGCAGCCCGACTTCCTTGCCGGTCAGTGTCATCAGCCGATCAATATCCTGTGGCGACTCGACGTAAGCGCCCATGTGGTGGTGATACGCCAGGCGCACGCCTCGGGATAGAGTGAAACGCGCCAGTTCGGTGAGTTTTTCGGCATATTCATGCCAGGCTGCATCGCTGTGAAAACGCGGGCGCTCAACCAACGGAATGCGCTGCCCCTGAATCGAGTCAGCCACTTCACCGTACACCAGCACCGACGCGCCATTCTCGGCGAGCAATTGCACATGCGGGGTAATGGCTTCGATTTCTTCGGCCACCGAGCGCCGCGCCAGACGGCTTGAATACCAGCCGGACACCAGCGCCAGATCATAGGGCCGCAGCACATCACCGACCCCCTTGGCATCTTTCGGAAACTTGCCGTTGAGCTCAAAGCCTTCGTAACCAATGGCTTTGCCTTCGCTCAAGGCGGTGCTCAGAGGCGTCTCTCCGCCGAGGGCCGGCAAGTCATCGTTGCTCCAGGAGATCGGGTTGATGCCGATGCGGATCCTGGGTGTGGAAATGGAAACGGGCATGGCTGCACCTTTTTTGTTGTTATCGCGACGTCAGATCAAGAAAGAGTCAGGCGCGGCTTTCGCGCCAGGACTCGATCAACCAGTTGAAGGTGCTCTGCACCCGACTGACCAGCGCCGCATCGTCTATTTCCCCGGCCATCCAGGCCCGGCTTGGCTCGCGGAATATGGTCCGGCCCACGGCAAAACCCTGGCAGACGCGGCTGTGTCGTGCTTCGGCAAAACCGGCAGCGAGGTCTTCGACAGGCGCATTGAGCCCGAGCAGTACCACGCCACGGCAATACGGATCGCGCTGCTGGATCAATTCGTCCAGTTGCTGCCAGACCTGCGCACTCTGCGCCTCGATCTTCCACCACGCAGGGTAGATGCCCAGGTTGTACAAACGCTTCAGCGACCGAACCATCACGTCGGGATGAGACGAGGGGTGATCCTTGGGCGGAATGATTTCCAGCAGCAGTTCGTGACCACTGACTTTCGACGCGTCGTAGAGCGCCTTGATCTGCGCTTCCTGCTCCAGGCGCAGCATGGGCTCGTCATCGGGGTGATATTGCACCAGGCACTTGATGATCTGTTCTTGCGGCCAGGCGAGCAGATTGCTGCCGATGGAGCGGCCATGCTCGAACGCCAGCGGTCTTGAACCCTGCACTTCCACCGGACGCGCCACCCACCAGCCGCGACCGGTCGCAGCGTTGAGCGAATCCTGACCGAAGCGCTGGTCGGCAAGCAGCCCGACATCGGCGTCGATGCCGCGCTGGCGCAGGCCGGCTTCGACCCGCTCAACCGCCTGCACGAACAGTTGCTTGAGCTGGCTGATGCTGCTCAGATCACGCCCGGCCTGCTGGGCCAGCTCGACCAGTTGACCGCGATGATCGAAGGCGAAGATGAACAACTGCCGCCACTGCTTGCGCGGCACGCTGACCTGATGCAGCCGTTGCAGGGCGACATCCTGATCAGGCCGGGTAATGGGGTGTGGGCTGTTGAACAGGTAGTCGAGTTCTGCAGGCGTCGGCATCGCGGGCGCACAGGCATGCCGCGACACCACCAGCCCGCCACAGGCATTGGCCAGCTGGCAGCAGCGCTCGTCGCTGGCATCCTTGAGCCAGCCGCTGAGAAAACCGGACATGAACGCATCGCCAGCGCCCAGCACGTTGAGCACTTCCACCCGCACGCCAGGGTAGATTGCGCCGTCTTCAAGCCGGGCAGGAATGGCGCCGTGAATCACTGTGCAACCTTGCGGGCCGAGCTTGACCACAAGCGTCGCGGCAGTCAGTTCGCGCACGGTACGCAGGGCCGTGAGCAAATCGGTAGAGCCGCCGGCAATCTGAAATTCTTCTTCAGTACCGACAATCAGATCAAAACGCGGCAGGATGCGCTGCACATGCTGGCTGACCTTCTGATCGGCAACAAAACGTGTCTCGCCATCAGCCTTGCCCGCCAGGCCCCAGAGCACCGGACGATAATCGATATCCAGCACGCGTTTGACGTCATGTTTTTCGGCGTAGTCGAGTGCCTGGCTGCTGGCCTTGAACACTTGATCGGTAGAGAAATGCGTGCCGGTGATCAGCAGCGCCTTGCTCGACGCGATCTGCTGTTCGTCGATGTCCTCGGCACGCAAGGCCATGTCGGCGCAATTTTCGCGGTAGAACACCAGGGGAAACGTTTCACGATCCTTCAGCCCCAGCAGCACCATGGCGGTCAGGCGCTCGGGATCGCGCTTGATAGCGCTGACATCACAGCCTTCGCGGGCCAGCGACTCGACCAGAAAGCGGCCCATGTGGTCATCACCTACCCTGCTCAGCATGGCTGACCTGAGCCCCAGCCTGGCAGTGCCGAATGCGATGTTGGCCGATGAGCCGCCCAGGTATTTGGCGAAACTGGAAACGTCTTCCAGCCGCGCACCTACTTGTTGCGCATAAAGATCGACGCCCAGGCGTCCGAGGCAGATCAGATCCAACTGACGCCCAGTGGCAAAGCGTGTCTGGCCCATGGTGGCTCCTGTTATTTTTATCAGCCTGCAGCGCCTGCATCATGTGTACACGCTGCTTTGTGAATGCAGCGTAAAACGTCGAGCCTCATCAATCAATATTTATTCTATAATTATTTTTTGTGGAATATTTTTTCCATACTGCTATTCAAGTGCTGGCACAATGTACAGGCGGGTAAGCTATAGTCGTCCCCGCCCAAGGCAGCCCAAATCGTCGGACGCACAACTGCGCTACCCTGAAAGACGTTGCGCTGTAAGAAATTGCCCTGAAAGAACATGTGCCCTGAAAGAACAAGTAGAAAGGATTTGAATATGACCAGCGCCGATCAGCCCACTCTGCCCGAGACGAGCGTCGACATGCCGCCGACCAATGCCGAAGGCCTGCTAAGGCTGATCACTGATGAGTACGACGGTTTACCGCGTCAACTCAAGCGCATCGCCAGCTATATGAGCCAGCAGAGCGACCGGATCATGGTTGACCGGATCAGTGACATTGCCCGCGAGTGCGAAGTCCACCCGTCGGCCATCGTGCGCTTTTCCCAGCGTTTCGGGTTTAGCGGCTTCAGTGAGATGCAGGCGTTGTTTCGCGAGGCTTACACGCACAAGACCACGCCGGTGCAGAACTACCAGCAACGCATCCGCAGCATGATCGCCAATAAGTCTCAGAAGGCCCACTCGGGTGATCTGGCACGCGAATGCGTGAGCGCAACGCTCTCCGGGCTGGAGCGTTTGAGTGCAGAGCTGGACGACGATGAGTTCGAAAAGGCTGTAGATCTGGTGGTCAACGCCGACAATATCTACGTGGTGGGTGTGCGCCGCTCATTTGCCGTGGCGGATTATCTGGTCTACAACCTGCAACACACCAACAAGCGTATTCACTTGATATCGGGCCTGGGGGGCAGCTATCGAGAGCAGATGCGCAGCGTGCGTGCCAACGATCTGGTGATTGCCATCAGCTTCACGCCCTACGGCAAGGAAACCCAGCATTGCCTGCGCATCGCCCAGCATCATCAGGCCAAGACGCTGATCATCACCGACAGCAATCTGTCGCCGCTGGCCAAGCGTGCCAACTCGGTGTTGCTGGTCAATGAAGGCAGCTCGTTCGCCTTCCGCTCGCTGAGCGCCACCCTGTGCCTGTGCCAGGCACTATTCATTGCAGTGGCGTATCGGCTGGAGCTGAAAGTCGACGAGATCCACGAGCAGGTCGGGTTTGATGATTGAGGGCTGAGATTCCCGGCCCTCAGGTCTTCGCTTCCTGCCCCATTCGCTGCTGGTTCTTCTGGCCCATTTTCTTCGCGCGTTTTTCCAGCACCAGATACACCACCAATGCAATCAACAGCGGCAGCAGGAAGTAAATGGCGCGGTAGCCAATCAGAGCTGCCAGCAGACTGCCCTTGGAGAACTGGTGAGCCAGCAAGGTAATGAATACAGTCTCAAGCACGCCCAGCCCGGCTGGAATGTGAGTAATGACACCCGCGATGCTGCTGATCAGCAACACACCGAGAATCGCCGGGTAAAACGCCTTGTCGGGCAGCAGCGTGTAAATCACCGCAGCCATCAGCGACCAGTTCAGAGCCCCCAGGCTGGCCTGCATCAAGGCCTGCTTCATCGACGGTAGATTGAATTCCTGATCACGAACGGTCCATGAGCGCTTTTTGGAAAAGCGGCAGGCCAAGAGGTAGGCAAAACACACTGCCAGCAGTCCGAAACCGATCAATTGCAGGGTCGTGGTGCCGATCGACCATTCCTCTGGCAACTCCAGAAAACGCATCGAAAACACGAAACCGGCCAGCAGCATGTAACCCAGCCAGTTGGTAATCAGGCTGAGGCTCAGAATCCGGGTAATGGTCGAAACGTCCAGCCCCAGCCGGGAATACAACCGGTAACGCAAGGCGATGCCGCCAACCCATGAACTGAGATTGAGGTTGAATGCGTAGCAGACAAAGGTCACAGGCACAATCTGCTTGATCGACAATGTGTGACGGGTGTAATAACGCGCCAGTACGTCAAAACCGCAATAGGTTGCGTAACTGGCGAAGGCCACAACGGCGGCAATGGCCAGAGTGCTGGCCTTGTAGGACGACAGCGCCTGCTTGACCTCTTGCCAGTCAAGGTTCTTGACCAGCAGAAACAACAGGACCGGGACAGCAATGAAGAAAAACAGATTGAATATCCGCTTTGCCCATTTCCATTTGGCTCCCTGCGCACTTCGCGGCGCTGCATTTGCGGCCTGAGTCATGAAGTTTTCTCCTGGTCCATGTCGTGGTTGTTCTGCTGCTGTTCGATGACTTTCGCTTCCGGCACCACGTCACCGGCCCGTAACGGCTTGAGGCGCACACCGTGAACCGGGAACAGACCGGCAATGGCCGGAAAACGCCGCAGGAAAAAGAAACTCAAGACGATCATCGGCGCACGCCACCACTGACCACGCGCCGCGCCCTTGAGGCTCATCTGCTTACTGTGCGCAGCGGCAAGCTCCATCAGATGGTTTTGCAGATGCTCATTGAGCCCGCGATCACGGATGAACAGATTGGCCTCCAGGTTCAGCGCCAAGCTCAGCGGGTCTAGATTGCTGGAGCCCACGGTGGACCAGTCCTGATCGATCAGCGCGACCTTGCCGTGCAATGCACGTTGCTTGTACTCGTGAATGACCACGCCGTCGCGCAGCAGGTAGGTGTAGGTCAGCCGCGAGCAGACCCGCACGAACGGCATGTCGGGCTGACCTTGCAAAATCAGGGTGACCTTGACGCCCCGCCGTGATGCATTGCGCAGCTCACGCAGAAAGCGGTAGCTGGGATAAAAATACGCGTTGGCCAGGGTGATCCGTTGCTTCGCAGCGCGAATCGCCTCAAGGTACTGCTCTTCGATATCGGTACTGTGCTCGTCATTGTCGCGCTCGGCGAGCAGCATGCTGGCGTCACCGGCGCGGTCCAGCTTCAGTGCAATGGGCGGCAATTTGTCGCGAACGACCTTGCTGAGCATATTCAACGCGCTGTGGTGAATATCCCCAACAATCGGGCCACGGACCAGAACGGCATAGTCCTGTTTGGCCGTCACCCCCGTGTCAGTCATGTGATCAACGCTGTAGTTGATGCCGCCGATAAAGCCCAGTTCGCCGTCAATGACGACCACCTTGCGGTGCAGACGGCGGAACAGGTTGGTGCGCATACCCATGAATCGCGGACGCGGGTCGAACAGCTGAATCTGAATACCGGCATCGATCATGGTTTTGACAAACACCGAACTCAGGTCCGATGTCCCGTAGTCATCTACCGTGACAACCACTTTCGCGCCGTTGGCCGCAGCTTGGAGCAATGCCTGTTGCAAGCCCTCGCCAATCCGGTCTTCAAAGATGATGAAGGTCTCGATCAACACCTCTTTGCGCGCGGCCCGTATGCACTCGAACACCCGGGCGTAGAAGTCTTCACCGTTGATCAGCAGCTCTACCGAGTTGCCATCACACCACTGCCCTGTCGTATTGCTCATAAGGTCAACTCCACCGCCAGCGGTGCATGATCGGAAAGATGAGACCACGGGCGGCTGGACAGTACTTTCGGCCTGTGGGAAGTCGCGTTGCGGACATAGATCCGGTCAAGCCGGAGCAAAGGCCAGCGGGCCGGAAAACTTTTGGCCGGCGCGCCGAAGCGCTCGACAAAAACCTCGTGCAACCCGGTGCCCTCCAGCAAAGCATCGGCGCGCTGACGCCAGTCATTGAAATCACCGGCAACGATTACCGGCTCACCCTCGGGAAGACGCTCCATCAGCTCGGCGAGCAGGTTGAGCTGCTGACGCCGATGGCTTTCACGCAAGCCCAAGTGAACACACACCGCATGCACCCGACCGGCGTATGGCACCTCCAGGATGCAGTGCAGCAAACCGCGCTGCTCGGTGCCATGAATGGAAATGTCGAGGTTCTCGTGCTGGATGATCGGGTACTTGGACAGCAGCGCGTTACCGTGATCGCCATCCGGGTACACCGCATTACGACCATAGGCAAAGTCGTTCCACATGCTGTCGGCGAGGAACTCGTACTGGGAAATCGTCGGCCAGTCCTTGACGCTGCGCGCATGGCTCTGGTGCTCGCCGTGCACTTCCTGAAGAAACACGATATCGGCCGATACAGTACGCACAGCTTCACGCAACTCCGGCAAAATGAAGCGGCGATTGAAAATGCCAAAGCCCATGTGCATGTTCATGGTCAGTACATTCAATGAAACACTGGCGGACACTGGCGTTGCAGGGCCGACAGGCGGATTGGCACTGGTCAAGACTCGCTCCCGGGTGAATATTCACGTCATATGAAGCCACCCATCGGCACAGGTTCCGTCCCGTGTCGCCTGTGCTGCGTATTTGCCATATTCAGTCGGGCATATTCAATGGCACTGATCTGACGCTGAAAAAAACGCGTACAAATGAAACGCAGGATCCTGGCAACTGCCTAAACTGCTTACCGGACCTGTAAAAAAGCGACAAGGAATCCAACCGTGGATGCACCGACCTCTCAACGCTACACCGCACGAGCCAGATGGCTGCACTGGGTCATGGCCCTACTGATTGTGCTGGCGTATACCCTGATTCTGAGCCGCAGTCAGTTTGGCAAGGGTTCTGAATACCGCACACTGGTCGTGCAGAGCCATTTCTGGGTGGGGATTGTGATTCTGGCCATGGCGTTTTTCCGCGTCGCCGAGCGTCGACGGCATCGTCCGCCCGGCATAACGCCGCCGCTTGAAGGCGCGTTGCGCTTAGCCGCGACACTTACGCATTACGCGCTGTATGCGTTTCTGTTCGCTCAGCCTTTATTGGGCCTGCTGACGGTGATGGTGGAAAAAGGCGCGTTACCCATTCCCCTCACCGACCTGCAGATACCCTGGCCCCTGCCGACCTCGGACCGCAGGGCCGAGACGTTCGAAGATGTGCACAAGCTGCTGGGCTCGATCTTCTACTACGTCATCGCCCTGCACGTAGTCGCCGCGCTCTGGCATCACCTTGTGCGCAAGGACAATACCCTCAAGCGCATGCTGTAGGTCAGGAGGCGGAAAGAACCCGGGCAAGTGTGGCTTTTACCTTGCCCATGCCATCGCGCAGGGCCTGTTCGATTTCTGCCATGGTTATGACAGTGGTCGACTTGCCCGCTGCCGGATTGACCACCAGCGCCAGGCAGGCGTATTCCAGCTCCAGCTCACGGGCCAGAGCGGCCTCGGGCATACCAGTCATGCCGACGATGTCGCAGCCATCACGCTCAAGGCGGATGATTTCGGCGACCGTCTCCAGGCGCGGCCCCTGAGTACAGGCATAGACACCCCGATCAGAGAACTCGCACCCTTCAGCGGCCAGTGCTGCAACCAGGCGCGCCCGCAGCGCTTCGCTGTACGGATAGCTGAAGTCAATGTGCGTGACCTCTTCCAGATCATCGGCAAAGAATGTGTGCTGGCGACCACTGGTGTAGTCGACCAGATCATGCGGCACGCAAAAGTGCCCGGTGCCCATCGCTGGATGTATGCCACCCACCGCATTGACCGCCAGAATCGCTTCGGCACCGGCCTGCTTCAAAGCCCAGATGTTGGCCCGGTAGTTGACCTGATGCGGTGGCAAACGATGCGGATGGCCATGCCGCGCCAGAAACATCACTTCGCGACCGGCATAATCGCCGATCTGGATTTCGCCGGAAGGTGCGCCATAAGGCGTGTTCATCGGCAAGGACTGCCGAATGTTCAGGCCTTCCAGCTGGGTCAGGCCAGTACCGCCAATAATCGCGTAAACAGTCATCGCAAATCCTTAATCGATCAGTTGAGCAGCGCGCAGGGCCTGAAGCGCGGCCTGCCAGCGCGGGTGTTGCCGATAATCGGTACTGGCTGATGTCTGACCGCGCATACGCGCGATGCGCGGCGAAGGCCTGACTTTCAAGCGCTGGGCCGCACCGAGGGCCAGTTCTGCCGCAGCACGGTCATTGCATACCAGACCCATGTCGCAACCCGCCGTCAGCGCAGCCTCGATACGGCTGGCGGCATCACCGACCACGTGGGCACCGGCCATCGACAGATCATCACTGAAAATAACACCGTCAAATTTCAGTTCGTCGCGCAGGATGTCCTGCAGCCAGCGCTTTGAGAAACCGGCGGGCTGCGAATCGACTTTCGGGTAGATGACATGAGCTGGCATCACTGCGGCAAGCTGCCCGCTCAGGCGTGCGAACGGCACCAGATCGCTGGCGCGAATCTGTTCCAGGCTGCGCTCGTCATTCGGGATAGCCACGTGAGAGTCGGCTTCAGCCCAGCCGTGGCCGGGGAAATGCTTGCCGGTCGCAGCCATGCCGGCCGCGTTCATGCCACGAATAAACGCCCCTGCCAGCAACGCCGCACGCTCCGGATCGCCCTCGAACGAACGCGTCCCGACGACCGCACTGCGCTGGTAGTCCAGGTCCAGCACCGGAGCAAAACTCAGGTCCAGGCCGACAGCCAGCACTTCGGTAGCCATCAGCCAGCCGCAATGCTCGGCCAGCAGCACGGCATCTGGCTTGTCGGCAATGGCGCGCATCGGCGGTAGACGCACGAACCCTTGCCGCAGGCGCTGGACCCTGCCGCCCTCCTGATCCACTGCCAGCAGCAAGTCCGGGCGAACGGCGCGAATTGCCGCACTCAGTTCACGAACCTGACGGGGATGCTCGATGTTTCGGGCAAAGATAATCAAACCGCCCACTTCGGGCTGACGCAGAAACTGACGGTCTTCGCTGGTCAGCCAGGTGCCGGCGACATCGACCATCAGGGAGCCTTGCAGGCCAGAACTCATAGAAAAAACCCTTACACACCAGTGCCCATTTGCAATCCGGGCATGGTGCTTGATCCTGAAGCCTGACGCAATGCGATGCGCCGGTACATTAAGGCTTTGAGCGTCAGGCCTTGGCGACCGCAGGCGTGCCGGTGCTGCTCTTGCTGCGCGGCCTGAGTTGAGCGGCGATCATGGTCGGGTCACTGACGCCGGTGTCGGCACGCATGCCTGCGGCCAGAAACGGCACCATCAGGCGCATGACCTGCTCGATGGAGGTATTGACGCCAAAATCGGTTTCGGCAATCGCACGCAAGGCCTTGATGCCGGACATGCTGAATGCAGCGGCACCGAGCATGAAGTGCACGCGCCAGAACAGCTCGATAGGCGGAATACGGGGGGCGGCTTCGTTGACCAGTGTCATGTAACGACGGAACACCTTACCGTACATGTCTTCAAGATAACGGCGCAGGTGGCCTTGGCTCTGACTGAAGGCGAGCCCTAAAAGACGCATGAAGATCGACAGGTCATTACCGCTTCGCGGTTGCACGACAAGCGCCTGCTCGACGAGGATCTCCAGCAGCTCTTCCAGGCTTGGCTTGTGTTCGGGTTTTGCCTGACGACGCTCCAGCTCGCGATCGAGACTGATGCAGAACGGGCCGAGAAAGCGTGAGAACACCGCCTGAATCAGCGCCTTCTTCGAACCGAAGTGATAGTTCACCGCAGCCAGATTGACCGAAGCCTTGCTGGTGATGAGACGCAAGGAAGTTTCAGCGAATCCTTTTTCTGCGAACAACTGCTCGGCAGCATCAAGAATGCGTTCAACGGTTTCCGACTGGGCCATGGCTCTCTGCCTAACAAACGAACGTTTGAAACATACGTATCAGGCGCCCTGCTTGTCAAGCGGACCCGTTCATTTTGTGGCCGAACAGTCACGAAAATGGATGTTAAATGACAACAGACAGCTTATGCAGCGCTTTTTGAAGCAAGGCTCCGCAGCCATCCGCTGCACCGCCTGGCGGCGAAAGTAAAAAGGATGATTGCCAACGCGCGTTCACTGTATATAATCCCAGTCACTGTATAAAAAGCCAGAGCGCCCATCATGATCAAACTGACGCCACGCCAGGCTGAAATCCTGGGTTTCATCAAACGCTGCCTGGAAGACAACGGCTTTCCACCTACACGTGCGGAAATCGCCCAGGAGCTGGGTTTCAAATCGCCCAACGCAGCGGAAGAACACCTCAAGGCATTGGCTCGCAAAGGCGCCATCGAAATGACCCCTGGTGCCTCACGCGGCATCCGCATTCCCGGCTTCGAAGCTCGGCCGGATGACAGCAGCCTGCCGGTCATTGGCCGCGTTGCAGCTGGTGCGCCGATTCTGGCTCAGCAACATATCGAAGAGTCCTGCAACATCAACCCTTCCTTCTTCCACCCCAGCGCCAACTACCTGCTGCGCGTTCACGGCATGAGCATGAAGGACGTCGGGATTCTGGATGGCGACCTGTTGGCGGTGCACACCACTCGCGAAGCACGCAACGGCCAGATCGTGGTTGCCCGGATCGGCGACGAAGTCACCGTCAAGCGTTTCAAGCGCGAAGGCAGCAAAGTCTGGCTGCTGGCCGAAAACCCTGATTTTGCCCCCATCGAGGTCGATCTCAAGGATCAGGAACTGGTGATCGAAGGTTTGAGCGTCGGCGTCATTCGCCGCTAAGGAGGCGTTATGCAGTTCCATCAAGCACCGCATTCACAATTGCCACTGTTCGAGGCGTTTCTGGCTCAGCCCATCGCCCCGCTGCTTGCCGATGCAGTCGAAACACCTTGGGGCAACGAGCCAGAACTGTTCAGTGAACTGTCTTTGCGCGGTGCAGCCGGGAACTGCCTGAGCCTTCTGGCCCCTATCCTTCGGGAACTGAGCGAAGAAATCGACGCACGCTGGCTGACGCTGATTGCGCCACCCTCAAGCCTGACCCAGGCCTGGTTGCGCGATGCAGGACTCAACAGGGAACGGATTCTGCTACTGCAGCCGCGCGGCACACAAAGTGTGCTGGAGCTGACTCGCGAAGCACTCAGACTTGGCCGTAGCCATACGGTTGTGAGCTGGATCAATCCACTTGGCAGCGCGGCGCGCCAGCAATTGATCAGTGCTGCAAAAATCGGGGAAGCACAGAGCCTGAACATCCGGCTGGGCTAAAAGCCCGGTCGTCGATCAGTGCAGAACGTGGGGTACGTCATCCTTCTCGACTTCGCCCTCTGCCAGACGGCCAGCCATCTGCACACCCACACTCAACATGGCCTTGGCGACTTCAACATGCTGACCTTGCATGAACGCTTTGGCATCCGCAGAGAAATCAAGTGTAACCAGAGAACCCTCGTCATCGGCACGACGCAGCTCAATACGTCCGTCAGGCAGTTCGACAATTTCCAGGAAAGAGGTAGGCATTACAGTTACTCCGCAAGAGGCGGGCATTGTAACAGCCTGCCAGCCTGCACTTCATTGGTTTTCAGCACTCGCTAAGGCCTTCACGAAAACGGATGGCCAACCCTTTGAGTTGTTGACGCCAATTTTCAAGCTCTTCACGTGTCAGTTCAGACTCCGGCTCGGCGTCCAGGTTCACTGCCTGTATCATCGGCTGCGTAACATCACCCTTGAGCTTTTTCGGTGCCCGTGGCGGCTCGTACAACGCGTTATAGGCCGTCAGCAACTGCGCCAGCCATGTCTGGCGGTTCTGGGCAAGCTCTACCAGCTCGGCCATTTCGGGAATTGCGATGGCGTTCAGCACTTCCGGAGTCAACAAGTCCTCCGCACGACGCGCGCCAGCCTGCGGCAGGCGGTAGAACCCTGCAATCTCGTGGCACAAGCCCAGCAGCGCGCCATACAGATGAAACA
Source organism: Pseudomonas syringae group sp. J254-4 (assembly GCF_032586855.1). Taxonomy (NCBI): domain Bacteria; kingdom Pseudomonadati; phylum Pseudomonadota; class Gammaproteobacteria; order Pseudomonadales; family Pseudomonadaceae; genus Pseudomonas; species Pseudomonas syringae group sp. J254-4. The sequence goes on from NZ_JAWHOO010000020.1 coordinate 80,037, forward strand.
GAGCCGACTCACGCTCGGCCTGCAACAACGCAGGGGCGTTGACCGCCTGCCCCTTCTCCGCCTTCCCCAACGCTTCGAGCGCAAGCCCTGCGAAATAGATCTTCTGGTTGGTACGGGTATAGAGCTCATGAGCCATGGCGAGACTCTCCATAACAATGGGATAGAGAACAGCATAGCCTGTGGCACCGGAACATTCTGGCACCGCAGGCCGTACCTATCGAAAACAGCTCCCGACCCGTTTGCGTCGGACGCTTGCGATCAACGCTTGTCTTCAACCTTCCAGGCGCTGCCGTCGTAGAACGCACGCCAGCCCGTAGGCTTGCCCTCTACTTCGGTCTGGACATACTGCTCTTTGGTCTTGCGACTGTAACGGATCACTGTCGGACGACCGTCCGGATCCTTCTTCGGCGCTTCGCAAAGGAAGTGGTACTTGGGATCGATTTCGTCCTTGTGCGGCGCGATTTCGATAACCAGCGGGGCGCGGGTTTCACGGTTTTTCGGGAACTGGCTGGCAGCCAGGAACAGGCCCGAAGCGCCGTCACGCAGAATGTAGGTATCGTCGACCTTGTCGCACTTGAGCTCCGGCATCTTCACCGGGTCCATTTTCGGCGGTGCTGCGTCGCCGCTTTTCAGCAATTTGCGGGTGTTCTTGCACTCGGGATTGGTACAGCCGAAGAACTTGCCAAAACGACCGGTCTTGAGCTGCATCTCGCTGCCGCACTTGTCGCATTCCAGACTCGGGCCTTCGTAGCCTTTGATCCGGTAAGTGCCTTCCTCGATCTCGTAACCCGTGCAATCGGGGTTATTGCCGCAAATGTGCAATTTGTGCTTTTCGTCGAGCAGATACGCGTCCATCGCCGTGCTGCAGATCGGGCAGCGATGCTTGCCACGCAGAACCCGCGACTCGGACTCGCCCTCGTCATCGTCGGCAATCTCGTCGCCGGGGGTCAGATTGACAGTCGCCTTGCAGCGCTCCTTGGGTGGCAGGCTGTAGCCGGAGCAACCCAGAAACACGCCCGTCGAGGCGGTACGGATCTGCATCGGGCGGCCGCACACCTTGCACGGGATATCGGTCATTACCGGCTGGTTGGCACGCATGCCGCCATCAGCGGCCTCGGCCACGTCGAGCTTTTTACGGAAATCACCGTAGAACTCGTCCAGGACGTTTTTCCAGTCGCGCTCACCCTGAGCCACGTCGTCGAGGTTTTCCTCCATCCCGGCGGTAAAGCCATAGTCCATCAGGTTGGAAAAGCTTTCGGACAGACGTCCGGTGACGATGTCGCCCATCTTTTCCGAGTAGAAGCGGCGATTGTGCAGCGCCACGTAGCCACGGTCCTGAATGGTCGAAATAATCGCGGCGTAGGTCGACGGGCGACCGATACCGCGCTTTTCCATTTCCTTGACCAGACTGGCTTCGGAATAACGCGCTGGCGGCTTGGTGAAGTGCTGGCTGGGGTCGAGCTTGTTCAGCTTCAGCGCTTCGCCCTGCGCCATGTCCGGCAGAACGTCGTCATCGCCCGGCTTGGCCATCTGTGGCAACGCACGGGTATAACCGTCGAACTTGAGAATGCGACCCTTGGCACGCAGCTCGAAGTCGCTTGCGGCGACCGTGACGGTGGTCGACAGGTATTGTGCAGGCAGCATCTGGCAAGCCACGAACTGGCGCCAGATCAACTCGTAAAGGCGCTCCGCGTCACGCTCCATCCCTGCCAGCTTGGTCGGGTGGGTGTTGACGTCGGAAGGTCGAATCGCTTCGTGAGCCTCTTGTGCGCCTTCCTTGCTGCTGTAGACATTGGGCGATTCCGGCAGGTACTTCTTGCCGAACTCGGTTTCGATGTAGTCACGCGCCATGCTTACCGCGTCGGCCGATAGATTGGTCGAGTCGGTACGCATATAAGTGATGTAGCCAGCCTCATACAAGCGCTGTGCCATCATCATGGTTTTCTTGACGCCGAAGCCCAGGCGATTGCTCGCCGCCTGCTGCAGGGTCGAGGTGATGAACGGCGCCGATGGCTTGCTGCTGGTCGGCTTGTCTTCACGCTTGACGATGCTGTAGCTGGACGCCTTGAGCTTTTCAAGGGCTGCCATGGCGTGGGTTTCGTTCAGCGGCTTGAACGCTTCGCCGTTTTCGCGCGCCACTTCGAACCGTACATTGGCACCTTTGGCGGTGCCCAGATCGGCGTGGATTTCCCAGTATTCCTCAGGGTTGAACGCGCGAATTTCGCGCTCACGCTCCACCACCAGCTTCACCGCAACCGACTGTACGCGACCGGCAGACAGACCACGGGCCACTTTCTGCCAGAGCAACGGCGAGACCATGTAGCCTACGACGCGGTCAAGGAAACGACGCGCCTGCTGAGCGTTGACCCGGGCAATGTCCAGTTCGCCTGGCTTGGAAAACGCTTCCTGAATGGCTTTCTTGGTGATCTCGTTGAACACCACGCGCTTGTAGCGGCTGTCATCCCCGCCGATGGCTTCGCGCAGGTGCCAGGCAATGGCTTCCCCTTCGCGGTCCAAGTCCGTCGCGAGATAGATGGTGTCGGCATCCTTGGCGAGCTTGCGCAGCTCTTCAATGACCTTTTCCTTGCCAGGAAGGATCTCGTACTTGGCCTTCCAGCCATGTTCCGGATCGACTCCCATGCGCGAGACCAGCTGGCGCTGCGCCTTTTCTTTAGGCGTCAGTACCGGGCCCTCGCCCGCAGCAGCCTTGCCACGCTTGGCGGCAGGGTCTTTGGCGGCACTAGCCGAACCGCTGGTGGGCAGGTCTCGGATATGGCCGATACTCGACTTCACCACGTACTGGTTGCCCAAATACTTGTTGATGGTCTTGGCCTTAGCCGGGGATTCCACGATGACCAGCGATTTGCCCATGGATCAGAAAATTCCTGAATAACTAGATGAAAGACAGTGAGGAGCTTGTAAAGGCCACGCTATATATAGTGGCTACAAGGTGAGGTCAAGCACAGCCTGTTGTGCAATTCCTTCTCACGTTGGTGAAAACAGGCTGGGTTCAGCCTCAACCAGAGCAAAGCGCGGGACGTGCTCGCCGTCAACCTCGACCGACTCCAGAAACATGCTCAAGGGACGCACCCACATCCCGAAATCGCCGTACAGAGCCTGATAGAACACGACTTCCTCTTCGGTTTCGGAATGCCTGGCAACACTGAAAACCCGGTACTGCGGGCCTTTGTAATGGCGATAGAGCCCTGGTTGCAGTTGCATGCTGCGGTCCTCTTGTAACACGTTCAAAAAATTTGGCTGAAGAAACCTTTTTTTCAAAAAACAAAAGCCGGGGCACCAAGCCCCGGCTCGCATCACACACAGGAATCAGACGCGTTCGAAAACGGTCGCGATGCCCTGCCCCAGACCAATACACATGGTAGACACACCGAAGGTGCCGCCATTTTGCTTCATGACATTGAGCAAGGTGCCGGAGATGCGCGCGCCGGAACACCCAAACGGATGACCCAGAGCGATGGCGCCGCCGTGCAGGTTAACCTTCTCGTTCATCTTGTCGAGCACTTTCAAATCTTTCAACACCGGCAAGGCCTGTGCAGCGAAGGCTTCGTTGAGCTCGATGAAGTCGATATCGGCGATCGTCAGGCCTGCACGCTTGAGCGCTTTCTGAGTTGCCGGAACCGGACCATAGCCCATGATCGCTGGGTCGACACCGGCCACGGCCATCGAGCGAATCACCGCCAGAGGCTGGATACCGAGGTCCTGGGCGCGCTGCGCCGACATGACAATCATGCACGACGCACCGTCAGTGATCTGCGAGGACGTACCGGCAGTCACGGTGCCACCTTTTGGATTGAACGCCGGCTTGAGCGCGGCGAGACTTTCCAGGGTGGTGTCCGGACGAATGGTCTCATCGTAGTCAAAGACCTTGAGGAAGCCGTTCTCGTCATAACCCTGCATCGGGATGATCTCATCCTTGAACTTGCCTTCCAGCGTCGCCTTGTGGGCCAACTGGTGGGAACGCAGGCCGAAGGCATCCTGCTGCTCGCGGGTGATGCCATGCATTTTGCCGAGCATTTCGGCGGTAAGGCCCATCATTCCGGAGGCTTTGGCAGCGTGCAGGGACATGTGCGGGTTCGGGTCCACGCCATGCATCATGCTGACGTGGCCCATGTGCTCCACGCCACCAATGACAAACACGTCACCGTTGTTGGTCATGATCGCCTGTGCAGCGGTGTGCAGCGCGCTCATGGACGAACCACACAGACGGCTTACCGTCTGCGCAGCCGAAGTGTGCGGGATCTGGGTCAGCAACGACGCCATGCGCGCAATGTTCCAGCCCTGTTCGAGGGTCTGGTTGACACAGCCCCAGATCACGTCCTCGACTTCCGCCGGGTCAACCTTGTTGTTGCGCTCGAGCAATTTGCTGATCAAGTGCGCGGACATGTCTTCAGCACGGGTGTTGCGGTGCATGCCGCCCTTGGAGCGACCCATCGGGGTACGACCGAAGTCGACAATCACGACGTCTCTTGGATTAAGGCTCATTCGTTCATTCCTCGGAAGACGCTTGACCGAAGAAGCTCTGGCCTTTACTGGCCATTTCACGCAGCTTCGCGGTCGGTTGATACAGGGCACCCAGCTCGGCGTATTGGTCAGCCAGGGCAACGAATTCGGCAACACCGATGGAGTCGATGTAGCGCAGCGCACCGCCACGGAATGGAGGGAAACCAATACCGTAGATCAGGCCCATGTCGGCTTCGGCAGCGGTTTCGACGATGCCGTCTTCCAGGCAGCGAACCGTTTCCAGGCACAACGGGATCATCATCCAGTTGATGATGTCTTCATCGCTCACTTCACGCTGTTCGTAGACGATCGGCTTGAGTACATCCAGCACAGCCGGGTCATTGACCTTCTTGGGCTTGCCCTTCTTGTCGGTCTCGTAGGCGTAGAAACCCTTGCCGTTCTTCTGCCCCAGACGATTGGCTTCGTACAGCGCATCAACTGCAGAGCGGCGATCATCCTTCATCCGGTCAGGGAAACCTTCGGCCATGACATCACGGCCATGGTGGCCGGTGTCGATACCGACAACGTCCATCAGGTAGGCAGGCCCCATCGGCCAGCCGAATTTCTCCATGACCTTGTCGATGCGCACGAAATCCACGCCTGCGCTGACCAGCCTGGCGAAACCGCCGAAGTACGGAAACAGTACGCGGTTGACCAGAAAGCCCGGGCAGTCGTTGACCACAATCGGGTTCTTGCCCATTTTCCTGGCGTAGGCAACGGTCGTGGCGACCGCTTCTTCGCTGGACTTCTCGCCACGGATCACTTCCACCAGCGGCATCATGTGCACCGGGTTGAAGAAGTGCATGCCGACGAAGTTTTCCGGACGCTTGAGGGCCTTGGCCAGCAAGCTGATCGAGATGGTCGAAGTGTTGGACGCCAGAATGGTGTGCTCACCCACGTTGGCTTCGACTTCCGCCAGTACCGCCTGCTTGACCTTCGGGTTTTCGACAACCGCTTCGACCACCAGGTCGACGTTGCCGAAATCGCCGTAGGAAAGCGTAGGACGAATCGCGTTAAGCGCTTCGGCCATCTTCGCCGCAGTCAGACGGCCTTTTTCCAGACGACCACCAAGCAGTTTGGAGGCTTCGTTCAGACCCAGCTGAATGGCTTCTTCGCGGATATCCTTCATCAGGATCGGCGTGCCCTTGACTGCCGACTGATAGGCAATGCCGCCGCCCATGATCCCGGCGCCCAGTACGGCGGCCTGTTTCACGTCCTTGGCGACTGCGTCGTAGCCCTTGGCTTTCTTTTTCAGTTCCTGATCGTTCAGAAACAGGCCGATAAGGCTCTGCGCAGCAGATGTCTTGGCCATTTTCACGAAACCGGCGGCTTCGACTTCCAGCGCCTTGTCACGACCGAAATTGGCGGCTTTCTGGATGGTCTTGATCGCCTCGACCGGTGCCAGATAGTTCGGTCCGGCCTGACCTGCGACAAAACCTTTGGCGGTTTCGAATGCCATCATCTGCTCGATGGCATTGAGCTTGAGCTTGTCCAGCTTGGGCTGGCGCTTGGCCTTGTAGTCGAACTCGCCGGAAATAGCGCGCTGAATCAGGTCAAGCGCTGCGGCCTGAAGCTTCTCGGGGGCGACTACCGCATCAACGGCACCGACCTTCAGAGCATCCTCTGCGGAGTTTTCCTTGCCTGACGCGATCCATTCGATTGCGTTGTCAGCACCGATGATGCGCGGCAAACGCACAGTACCGCCGAAACCCGGGTATAGACCCAGCTTGACTTCGGGCAGACCGATGCGCGCACTGCTGGAGATGACCCGATAGTCTGCGGCCAGGCACATTTCCAGACCGCCGCCCAGCGCAATGCCGTTGATAGCGACAACGGTGGGCACGCCCAGATCTTCGAAGTCGCTGAAAATCCTGTTGGCCTGCAGATTGCCCGCAACCAGTTCGGCTTCCGGCAACTTGAAGTTGTCGACGAACTCGGTGATGTCGGCACCGACAATGAATACGTCCTTGCCACTGCTGACGATAACGCCCTTGACCGAGGCATCGGCCTTGATCGCATCGACTGCCTGACGCAATTCGTTGAGGGTGAGGCGGTTGAATTTGTTGACGGACTCACCCTTGAGATCGAAATTCAATTCGACGATGCCACTTTCAAGAGCCTTAACCGTGATGGCTTTACCTTCGTAAATCATCAACTGATCTCCACAATATGGAAGCTGAACAATACCCGCCGGACATTAATGTCCGACGGGGCTACGACGTCGCCGTCGATGAACTCGCCAAATCACACGTTTACCCGCCGCGACGTGGTAGCCAGGATTCTGTCAGAGCCTTCTGACGACCAAACGATCATTTCATACGCCCGTTTGATTTGGGTACGCACACCATCAGGCATAACCGAGAGATTGTCAATTCGACAAAACACTCGAAAATATTCGTTTTCGCAGGAATATGCAGGCACTCCATAATGCCCACGCCTGTGTGCGATCCGCCATCATTCGCCAGCGTGATAGTAGCCGCACTCAGGTGCTGTAGCCTGATCTACAGAGGGTGACACGAGGCAGCTGTAGGCCAGGAAAGCCAGGTGCGGACGCACCGCCTGAGGGCACGTACAAAAAATATTTGCAGGAATCGCGACAAAATGGAGCAAAAGGGCTAGAGTCGCAACACTGCGCCACAAGAGGCTCGCAATGCAGCTGATTTGCGGGTGCGCAACAGCGAAGGCCGACATGGCAGCGAAAGCCTGTCGGCACGCGACGAATTATCGGCCTGCCTGGCCAACCCCGGCCCGATGTTGTTATCGGGCTTTTTAATGCCTGCGATTTAATGCCTTTGATTCAGGCTCAGGCCAATTCCTTGAGCAGCTTATCAATACGCTGCAACACTTCTGCCTCGCCCCGCTCCGCCCAGTACACGGCAACCATCTGCCCGTCAGCTTCGACCTTGTAGGCATCTGCGGGCAACGTCTGCAGATAAGACAGCACTTTTGGATCTTCGCAGACCTCACGCCAGCGGTTGCGCCAGACGCCTGGCTCGCTCTGCCAGTAAACCCAGGCATCTGCATGCGAGCCCAGGCGCGGGCGATGGTACTGTGCGCACGGGCTTGGCGGTTCTTTCGTCAGCCAGTGCGGCCACTCTTGCGGGGCAAGCTGCATACCCATGCCCAGACGGCGCGCCTCCATGCGCAATGCCATCCTGCCGCTCTGATGACGCGACGGGCGCAACCACACAAGCGGGCTCAGCATCACACCAATGATTGACAGGACTATCCAGACCGTCATATTTCTTGCCCCCAAGCCGATTTCGGACTTCTCACAACATTTTTGAAAACAATGGCTTGCACAAGGGTCTGCCCAGATGCGAACGAAAGAGCCATACTCCCACCATCGCAATGTTCCCGGAGGACACCCTCATGCCATACGAACACATTCTGGTTGCTATTGACCTCACCGATGAGTGTGACCCGGTCATCCGTCGCGCCAGCTTGCTGGCCAAGGCCAGCGAAGCAAAACTGTCGGTCGTGCACATCGTCGAACCAATCGCAATGGCGTTCGGCGGTGACGTCCCGATGGACCTTTCGCAATTGCAACAGCAACAGATGGATCAGGCCCAGGAGAAGCTCGAAAAGCTCAAACTCAAGTACCCGCAGCTGAAAACCAGCGAAAACCACATAGTGATTGGTCAGCCACGGCAGGAAATCCACAAACTCGCCAAGAGCAAGGCTTGTGACATGATCGTCGTCGGCAGCCATGGCCGCCACGGCCTGGCCTTGTTGCTTGGCTCCACTGCCAACGACGTCCTGCACGGCGCACCATGTGACGTGCTGGCAGTGAGCCTTAAAAAGCCCGAGTAATCTGGCCTGCTACAACGAAAAGCCCGGTTACCCGGGCTTTTTTGCATCACACGAACGCGTCAGCGATCACTCGTCCAGTTCGGCCCAGCGCTCCAGCAGCTTGTCCAGCTCGGCCTGCAGGTTTTCCAGCTGCGCCAGCACGGCAGCAGTCTGTTCCGCAGAACGCTGGTAAAAGCCCGGCTCGGCCATTTCTGCAGTCAGGACGGCCATCTTGCCTTCAACCTCATCGATCTGTGCAGGCAGCGCCTCCAGCTCGCGCTGAAGTTTGTAGCTAAGCTTCTTCTTGGCGACCGGCATGTCCTGCGCGGCAACCGGTGCGGCCTGCACCACAGCGCTGGCCAGTTCGGCCTTGCCCGACTTGGTGTCGGCAACACCCAGAAGACGCGGCGAACCGCCCTGACGCAGCCAGTCCTGATAACCACCGACGTATTCGCGAACCTTGCCTTCACCTTCGAACACCAGCGTGCTGGTGACGACGTTGTCGAGGAATGCCCGGTCGTGGCTGACCATCAATACGGTGCCCTTGAAGGTCAGCAGAACCTCTTCGAGCAGCTCCAGAGTTTCGACGTCCAGGTCGTTGGTCGGTTCGTCGAGCACCAGCAGGTTGGCAGGCTTGCTGAACAATTTGGCCAGCAACAGACGGGCACGCTCGCCACCGGACAGCGCCTTGACTGGCGTGCGGGCACGTTGCGGGCTGAACAGGAAGTCACCCAGGTAACTCAGGACATGACGGCTCTGGCCATCGATGTCGATGAAGTCACGCCCCTCGGCAACGTTGTCGATCACGGTCTTTTCCAGGTCGAGCTGGTGACGCAACTGGTCGAAATAGGCCACATCGAGACGCGTACCGACTTCAACCTTGCCACCGGTCGGCTGCAGGTTGTCGAGCATCAGCTTGAGCAATGTGGTCTTGCCGGTGCCGTTCGCGCCGAGCAGACCGATACGGTCTTCGCGCTGCAGAACCATGGAGAAATCCTTGATCAACATCGGGCCACCCGGATGGGCGAAGCTGACGTTGTCGAGAACCATGACCTGCTTGCCGGATTTCTCGGCAGTATCGAGCTGGATATTGGCCTTGCCGGTACGTTCACGGCGCTCGCTACGCTCTACACGCAACTCCTTCAGGGCACGCACGCGGCCTTCGTTACGGGTACGACGAGCCTTGATGCCCTGCCGGATCCAGACCTCTTCCTGGGCCAGACGCTTGTCGAACAGTGCGTTGGCAGTCTCTTCGGCTGCCAGTGCGGCTTCCTTGTGGACCAGGAAACTGGCGTAGTCGCCGTCCCAGTCGATCAAGCCACCACGGTCCAGCTCAAGAATACGGGTCGCAAGGTTTTGCAGGAATGCCCGGTCGTGCGTGATGAACAGCACCGCACCCTGGAAATCCTTGAGGGCTTCTTCAAGCCAGGCGATAGCGCCGATATCCAGGTGGTTGGTCGGCTCGTCGAGCAGCAGCAGATCCGGCTCGGAAACCAGCGCCTGAGCCAGCAGAACACGGCGACGCCAGCCACCGGACAACTCGGCCAGGGTCTTGTCGGCAGGCAACTGCAAGCGGCTGAGAGTGCTCTCGACCAACTGCTGCAGGCGCCAGCCATCACGGGCTTCGAGGTCCTGCTGAACATGCATCAGCTTGTTCAGGTCTTCCTCGGTGACGCAGTTCTGCGCCAGATGGTGGTATTCGGCCAGCAACGCACCGACGCCATCCAGACCTTCGGCTACCACGTCGAAGACAGTCCGTCCGTCGGCTACCGGCAATTCCTGGGGCAATTCGCCGATCTTGAGGCCGGGCGCACGCCAGACAGCCCCGTCATCAGGCTTCTGAACGCCTTTTACCAGCTTCAACATGCTGGATTTGCCTGTGCCGTTACGGCCGATGATGCACACCCGCTCACCACGGGCGATCTGCCAGGACACCTTGTCCAATAACGGCATGGCGCCGAAAGCAAGGGACACATCGCTGAATTTGAGCAGGGTCATGAGCTTCTCCAAAAACCGGGCGCGCATTCTACCTGAGATAACCGGCGGATGTCGGGAATCGTGGCACCCGTGACAACTTCCACATACCCTTCATAACCGACAATTATTTCCATATGAGACAAGCTCGTCGGCAATGCTTTCACCATGAGCTGGCAAAAGGCTAAGCTAGCAATACTTTTCACGACTCATCTGCTCGGAAGTCTCATGCGCAGTCGTTTGTTCAGCTTTTTATCGTGCCTGCTCCTCTCCACCACCGCCATCCAGACTGCTCATGCGGTAGACCTCAACCAACAACGCAAGTATTACGACGAAGCCAAGCGTGCGCTGGCCAAGGGCGATTCAGGCCCGTATCAGATGTACAGCACCGCGCTGGCCGATTATCCGCTGGAGCCCTACCTCGAATACGACGAGCTGACGGCGCGCCTGAAGACTGCCAGCAACGCGGAAATCGAGAAGTTTCTTGCCGAGCATGGAGACCTGCCGCAGGCCAACTGGATGAAGTTGCGCTGGTTGCGCTGGCTGGCGGAACGCGGCGACTGGCAACCGTTCGTCAAGTACTACGACCCGAAAATGAATTTCGTCGAACTGGATTGCCTGTACGGCCAATACCAGTTGAGCAACAACAAGCGTGCCGAAGGCTATGCCAGCGCAGAAAAACTGTGGATGACCGGCAAGACACTGCCAGCCGCCTGTGACGGCTTTTTCGCGCAATGGGCAGCCGCAGGCCAATTGACAGAGCAGAAACGCTGGCAACGGGCCAAACTGGCCGCTCAGGCACGCAATTACAGCCTGGCCAACACCCTGGTCAACAGTCTCAACTCCCTGGCCCCGCAAGGACGCCTGCTGCTGGCCGTCGCCCAGAAGCCGGAAATGGTCAACAACCCCGCGCAGTTCGCGCCGGTGGATGAAGCCATGTCCGATGTGGTCGGCCTTGGCCTGCGCAGACTGGCCAAGGAGGATCCGCAGAAAGCCCTGTCGATGCTCGATGGCTACGCGGCAACCATGCACTTCTCCCGTGAAGAGCAGGTGGAAATTGCCAAGGAAATCGGCCTGACCCTGGCACGTCGCTACGACGACCGCGCCTTGGAGGTCATGACCCGGTACGACCCGGAGCTGCGCGACAATACGGTTACCGAGTGGCGTATGCGTCTGCTGCTGCGGCTGGGTCGCTGGGAAGATGCCTACGAACTGGCACGTCGACTGCCCAAGGACCTTGCTGCGACCAATCGCTGGCGTTACTGGGAAGCCCGCTCTCTGGAACTGGCGCAGCCCAACAGCCCGCTGATTGCCGCTCTGTACAAGGACGTGGCCAAAGAGCGCGACTTCTACGGTTTTCTGGCGGCCGATCGCACACAAAGCCCCTATCAGCTCAACAACAAGCCCCTGGTGCTCAGCCAGGCGCTGATCAACAAGGTACGCAATACACCCGGGGTGCGTCGTGCGCTGGAGTTTCATGATCGCGGCGAAATCGTCGATGGACGACGCGAGTGGTATCACGTCAGCCGCCAGTTCAACCGTGACGAAATGGTTGCCCAGGCCAAACTGGCCTACGACCTGAAATGGTATTTCCCAGCCATTCGCACGATCAGCCAGGCGCAATACTGGGATGATCTGGACATCCGCTTCCCGATGGCCCATCGCGACACACTGGTACGCGAAGCCAAGGTGCGTGGGCTGCACTCAAGCTGGGTATTCGCCATTACGCGCCAGGAGAGCGCCTTCATGGATGACGCTCGCTCGGGCGTCGGTGCCAGCGGGCTGATGCAGTTGATGCCTGCCACCGCCAAGGAAACTGCCCGCAAGTTCAGCATCCCGCTGGCATCGCCGCAGCAGGTGCTGGACCCGGACACCAACATTCAGCTGGGCGCTGCCTACCTGAGTTCGGTGCATGCCCAGTTCAACGGCAACCGCGTGCTTGCTTCAGCCGCCTACAACGCCGGGCCAGGCCGCGTACGCCAATGGCTGAAAGGTGCCAATCACCTGGCCTTCGATGTCTGGGTAGAGAGCATACCGTTCGATGAAACCCGCCAGTACGTACAGAACGTGTTGTCCTATTCGGTGATCTACGGCCAGAAGCTCAACTCGCCTCAGCCGCTGGTTGACTGGCACGAGCGGTTTTTCGACGATCAGTGACCGGTCGGCAGGAGTGCTTCTCAGAGCACTCCTGCCGCCACGCAACACCTATTCCAGCACTTCGACCGGCATACCCACTTCAAGCTCGCCCAGCCCCTCGTTGACCACGTTCTGGCCAAACAGCACGTTACCCTCCACCTCCCGATAGGTCTTGAGTGTGGCGAAGGGCTCGCGATCCGCGCTGCGCTCGCCGGTAGCCGGGTCGATAGTGGTGAGAATGCAGCGCGCGCAAGGCTTGAGCAGCTGGAATTCGATGTCGCCGATACGGATACGCTTCCAGCCATCCTCGGCAAAGGCCTCAGCCCCTTCAACCACCAGATTGGGCCTGAAGCGCAGCATTTCCAATGGCCTGCCCAGGCGCGACGACAGGTCATCGAGCGAGCCCTGACCAATCAGCAGCAACGGGAAGCCATCGGCAAAACTCACCCGGTCGTTAATCGTCTGATAGCCCCCGGGCAGCCAGCGCGCACGCTCCACCGGCAGATAGACCATGCGGGTGGGCTTGCCAATAAACCGGCTGACCCATTCGGCAGCCACATCGCCAGCGTCCGGCACCTGCAACGAATCACGCCAGACTGTCACACCGCGCAGGTTTGACTCGATATCCAGCGGAACCGCGACGTCCAGAGGCTCGAAACCGGGTGCCGAAAGGGTTACACCGCCGCGGGCATTCCACAACACCGTCAGTTGGGACATGTGCGACAGGGCGCGCTGGGTGAAGAACCGACCGTTGCTTTCGTCGACCAGCATCCAGCGTCGGTCCCCCGCCAACCCCAGCTGGTCGAAAGACGCGCGTTGCAGCGTCTCCGCCTTGCAGGATTTGAGAGGGAAACGATAGAGAGAGCTGAGACGCAACATGAGAGCCGGTTCCTTTGATGGCGGGATAAGCTTTGACGAAGACATCAAAGCTTATCCGAAGCCGGAGCGGCAGGCATCCGCGATCAACAATCGCGCAAGGTATCAGCCAATCATCAAAAGACGTTCGCGCACTACCTCGACCAGCTTGTCGGGCTGGAATTTGGAGAGGAAGTTGTCGCAACCGACCTTCTTGACCATCGATTCGTTGAAGCTGCCGGACAACGAGGTGTGCAGAACGATGTACAGACTGCGCAAACGCGGGTCGTTGCGAATCTCGGTGGTCAGGCGATAACCGTCCATTTCCGGCATTTCGGCATCGGTGAATACCATCAGCAGCTTTTCATGGACGTTCTCGCCCGCGTCCGCCCAACCCTTGAGCATGTTCAACGCCTTGAGACCATCACTGGCCACGTGCAGCTTGAGGCCCAATTGAGACAGCGTGTCGCGCAACTGCGCCAGTGCCACCTTGGAGTCATCGACCAGCAACACCTCACGACCACGGGCATTTTCCAGTACCGGGTCTTCGAGCTTCTCGCGGGACACCTTGGCGTTGTACGGCACGATCTCGGCAAGTACTTTTTCGACGTCGATGATTTCTACCAGTTGGTCATCGACCTTGCTGATCGCCGTCAGGTAATGCTGACGACCGGCGCTGGCCGGCGGCGGCATGATCGCGTCCCAGTTCATGTTGACGATGCGATCCACACCACCGACCAGGAAGGCCTGAACCGAGCGATTGTACTCGGTGACGATGATCGTGCTGCCAGGCCCCGGCACCAGCGGCCGCATACCGATAGCCTGGGAAAGGTCGATCACCGGCAGGGTCTGGCCACGCAGGTTGACAACGCCACAGACGAACGAGTGACGTTGCGGCATGAGGGTCAGCTTGGGTAGCTGCAATACTTCCTGGACCTTGAACACGTTGATCGCAAACAATTGCCGACCGGCAAGGCGAAACATGAGGATTTCCAGGCGATTCTCGCCCACCAGTTGTGTGCGCTGATCTACTGTGTCGAGAATGCCTGCCATTATTAGCTCCTGAAGCAATGGTCACGATGAGTCTGTTGAGCCTGTATCGGCTGAAACCAGCCGGACCTTAATAGCGATGAAAGGCTATCCTCAGCATTGATGTCACTTTACCATCATGGTTTACTGGTGTCGCTTTCCAGCCAGACAAATACGACGATGGGCGCGTCCTGGAAAAGCCTGAACATACCCAGTCGCTCAAGGTAAAAATCAAAGAAGCACAAAAAGTCAATCGGGGATAACCTGATATGATCGACATCTAATTGCCACTATTGTGACGCCATTCTCAATACAAGAATGGCGTCAGGTTCGTGTCCGCTTTTCAAACCTTGTAATCAAGCGGCGCTGGCAACATTCAGAAATGCCCTACATACTTTTGTTTGAAATCGACATTAACTGTCAGCCATTCGCCGCGGGCGGAAGTTCGCTATCCATGATCAGTGGAGACAAAGGATGCTGAGCAACAACGATTGGCAGCATAAGCACGACCAGTTCCTGAGCACCTCTCAGGCACTTCTGTACAAGTCGGAAGAATGTCTTTCGCACCTGGAGTTGATCCCCAACGACGAGGACGCCACCGGCTGCCTTCTGACCACCCTGCGCACTCTGGCCCAGGAGGCGGAAGCCGCGCCTGTGCCGTGCATTGCCGAGTTTTCACGTCAGCTGTGTCAATTATTGAAAAGCGGTGGCCAGGCCAACGAACTCTCACAGGAAACCCTGCTGACCGTTAAAAACTGCCTGATGCTCATGTCCTGGCAGGTCGAGCTTCTCGATCCGCAAACGGGTGAGTTGACGATGGACAACAACGAACAGCTGGAGCTGTTGGAAAAACTGGCCAGCGCCTCCTCGCAATCGGCACTGACGAAGGATGCAACCCAACGATAACGCTCGACTGTCGGGCATTACACCGCAATGTCAGTGAAGTGATGTTGTCACGTCAGCGTTTTCCGTCCATTGTCTTCACTGCTTTCAAATCGTCTTAAAGGTTGACCAGGGACTGAACGCACGCCTCGGCGGTCCCATCTACACAAGAAGCCACAATGACCTGCAATCTGTTACTGGTCGACGACCACTCCCTGATCAGAGCCGGCGTGCGAGCGCTGGTTGCAGACATGCCGGGCTATGCCATTCTCGGTGAAGGGGCGGACGGCGCGCAGTTGTCGAGCCTGGCGCAGCGACTCAAGCCCGATATCATCCTGCTCGATATCTGGATGAAGAGCGTCGACGGCCTTGAGGCGCTCGAGCAACTATTTAAAGTACAGCCACATTGCAAGGTCTTGATCCTGTCGATGCACACCGATCCGGACATGATCATGCGTGCGCTCGACATCGGGGCTCGCGGCTATCTGCTCAAGGACACCACCGCGACCGAACTGGAACAGGCACTGGAAGCGCTGCGCAACAACGAACGCTATCTGAGCCCGGCCATCGCTCATACCGTTATCGAGCGCGCCCTGCGCGGAACACGCTCGGACAGGGCCCAGGCGGCCAAGGAGCGGTATCACCTGACCGCTCGCCAGCTGGAAATCCTGCGTCTGATCGTGCGCGGCAAGTCCACGCGTGAGATTGCCGTCGGCCTGGGACTGAGCATCAAGACCATCGAGACCCACCGCTCCCAGGTCATGAAGCGGCTACAGATATTCGACGTCGCCGGGCTGGTACTGTTTTGCGTTCGCGAGCGGATTATCAGTCTGGACGATTGAGCATCGGTGCACGGCTCAGCACCGGTGAATCCGTCGGCAAATGCACCTGTAGCGCGCCCGGTCGTGCTTCGAAGCGCAGATCCTCGCCAGACAACGGCTCACCATCAAGGTTGATATCCAGGCCCTGAGCCGACTTGAGTTCTACCCAGGGCAAACGCGCGCGAATGAACATGTTGTCGATGCCCAGCCCGCCTTCCAGCAGACTCCT
Source organism: Pseudomonas syringae group sp. J254-4 (assembly GCF_032586855.1). Taxonomy (NCBI): domain Bacteria; kingdom Pseudomonadati; phylum Pseudomonadota; class Gammaproteobacteria; order Pseudomonadales; family Pseudomonadaceae; genus Pseudomonas; species Pseudomonas syringae group sp. J254-4. The sequence continues at coordinate 96,276 of NZ_JAWHOO010000020.1, forward strand.
CAGCGTGCCGACCACTTCCTGAGGCGCGGGCAGGATACTGATGTCGAGCAGACCGTCATCGGCCAGTGCGGTCGGGCACAGCTCGTGTCCACCGCCTGCCTGCCGGCCATTGCCGATACCCAGCGCCAGCAGGTCTCCACGCCAGTGGAAATCCGGCCCGGTGAGTTCGCCGTGGGCAGCATGCAGCTCGCTGAACCTTGTCAGACCGGTAAACAGATAGGCCGCGCCGCCCAATACCTTTTTCAGGTCTTCGGATGTGTTGGCGGTTACCTGACTGCCAAAACCGCCGGTAGCCATGTTGAGGAACAGCTTGCCACCAACTTCACCCAGATCAACGGCACGCGGTGCTACGTCCATCAGTTGCAGAGCCTTGGAGACCTCAAGAGGCACCCCGGCTGCGCGGGCAAAATCGTTGGCAGTGCCCAGCGGCAAAATAGTCAGGCTGGCTTGTGTTTCAGCCAGCGCCAGGGCCTCGGCGATATCTCGCAAGGTACCGTCACCACCGCCCGCCACGATATGCCGATGCCCGGCGGCCAGCGCTTCGCCAACCAGGCGTTGGGCATCGCCAGCTTCCCAGGTGAGCCTCACGTCCAGCTCCCAGCCCTGCTTGCGCTTGTCTGCAACGGCATCACGTACGTCTTCGTTGAGCGCCTGTTTACCGTGAAGAATGAGCATTGCCCTGCGTTGTGTCATGACACCTCCTCTGACGAACCCTACGAATTGAAGCCTGCGAGCGACGCTCTTTCTGTAGTCAGCGCCCGCATACATTTCGCACGACGCATGACTGTGACCCCGCACATGTCAAAAAGGCCCACCCGTCACAGAAATTTTTTTCACGTCACCAAGAACAGATCAACCCCCGCCAATACTGGGCAAAACCCGGAAGCAGAAGCTCTGGAGCAACGATTGCATCAGAGTTGGCACACTTTTGTACTGACGCTATTTGTTTCATGAGCTTTACTGACAGCAGGACCCTCACTTGAGGGAAGTTTCATCTACAAATGGTTGAAAAGTCTTAAATAAAATTCGGAACAGGACGACATATATAAAGTGATATTCACAAAAGACAGTCCGGATTCGTCATGACCTCGACACGTAACTGGCTACGCTTGGACACTATCTGTGAACAGATGCCTATTTGAAGCTGCAAACGCGTCATCGCAAAACGCCCAGGATCAGCAGGATCCAGACGCATACAGGGAGTAAGGGAGTTCTATGAGGTTGCAGCCGGTCGACAGTCTTTCGCTCACCCGCACCAGTCTGGTCGAATACTTTCTTTTCGGTATTCGGCTGGCCCATGGCATTGCCTGCATTCTGCCCGGCCTTGCAATCATGATGCTTATCAAGCATGACGGCCCGGAAACACAGCAGGGTTATATGACCATGCTGCTGTTTTTCGGCTTTGTCGGCGTGTTGGTGTTTCAGGCCATGGGCGTCTATTCCGAAGCGTTGTTCAGCAACGATCTGCGCATGGGCGCGCTGGCAGTTGCCTGGACCGCAGCCTTCGGGCTATTGCTGTTCATGCAACAGGCAATGGGGCTGTTCGGCTATCTCTCCCCTGAAGAATCGCTGATCTGGTACCTGACCAGCCTGGCGCTGTTCGGCATCATTCGTCTGCTGCTGTTGATGCTGTTCAAGCGTCAGATGCGCAAGGGGGTGTTCCTGCAACATGCCGTGATTCTGGGCGCGACGGAAAATGGCCTGCGCCTGGCCGAGTACCTGCTGGAACATCAGGACATCCGTTCGGGTGTCACCGGTTTTATCGACGACCGGATCGGTCGCATGCCCAAAACCGTGGCCAACCTGCCCCTGCTGGGCAATACCAGCGACCTGGAACGGCTGATTCGCGAAGAGAAAGTGACCCAAGTGCTGGTCGCCCTGCCCTGGACGGCGGAAAACCGCATGGATTACATCATTCGCGAACTGCGCAGGCTACCGGTCAACGTATTGCTGGTGCCGGACATGATTGCCTTCCGGCATACCCACAACCGCATTACCGAAGTGGCCCGGCTGCCGATGTTCAATGCATCGGATCTGCCGCTCAGTGGCTGGTCTCCATTCATCAAGCGCGCCGAAGATATCGTTCTGTCGTCGCTCGCGTTGCTGGTGTTGTCACCGGTAATGCTGCTGGTCGCACTGGCGATCAAGCTCGACTCCCCAGGCCCGGTGTTTTTCCGCCAGAAGCGCTACGGCTACAACAATCGCCTGATCGAAGTATTCAAGTTCCGCTCCATGCATCAGCACCAGGCCGATGCAACAGCCGAGCGCCAGACCACCCGTGGCGATGCCAGAATCACGCGGGTCGGGCGCTTCATTCGCAAGACCAGCCTGGATGAATTGCCACAGCTGTTCAACGTAGCGGCAGGCAGCATGTCAATGGTCGGGCCACGCCCACATGCGACGGCCACCAAGGCTGCAGGGATTTTGTTCGAGCAAGCGGTGAAAGAATACACGTCGCGGCATCGCGTCAAACCGGGGATCACCGGGCTGGCGCAGATTAACGGCTATCGTGGTGAAACCGACACCGTGGAAAAAATCGAAAAACGCGTCGAGTTTGATCTCGAGTACATCGAAAACTGGTCTGTCTGGTTCGACCTGTACATCCTTATGCGCACTGTGCCTGCAGTGCTATTCACTCGCGAGGCTTACTGATGAGCACGCTTATTCCCTGCATCATCGCCGGTGGCTCCGGCACCCGTCTGTGGCCGGTCTCGCGAGAAGCCATGCCCAAGCCGTTCATGCGCCTTCCCGACGGCCAGAGCCTGCTGCAGAAGACCTTCCTGCGTGCGGTCGGCCTGCCCGGAGTCGACCGCCTGCTGACGGTTACCAACCGGGAGGTGTACTTCCGCACAGTGGACGACTACCGCCAGTTGAACAAAGGCAATGCGCGTCTGGATTTCATCCTCGAGCCCTTCGGGCGCAACACCGCAGCCGCGGTCGCCGCCGCTGCGCTGCATGTCAGCCAGCTGTATGGCGATGACGCGCAGTTACTGGTATTGCCTGCCGATCACCTGATTACCAATGTCGAGGAATTCTCCAGAGCAGTGACTGCCGCGCAGAAGCTGGCCTCCGAGGGCTGGCTGGTGACCTTCGGCATCGTCCCGACCGCAGCGGAAACCGGTTTTGGCTACATCGAAAAAGGCCCGGCACTCAGTGCCGACGCCTGTCAGGTCGCCCGTTTTGTCGAAAAACCCAATGCAGTTACCGCCCAGGGCTATGTGGACGGTGGTCTGCATTTCTGGAACGCCGGGATGTTCTGCATGCGTGCCGATGCCGTGCTGCGCGAGCTGCGCACCCACGCGCCTAATGTGCTGAACGCGGTCAGCAACTGCCTGGAATCGAGCCCGCGCAAGGAAGGCAATCGTGAACTGCAGGTCGAACTGGACAGCGAATCGTTTGCTCTGACCCCGGACATTTCCATCGACTACGCACTGATGGAGCGTTCCGAAAAAGTTGCCGTGGTGCCCTGCCAGCTCGGCTGGAGTGATATCGGTTCCTGGCAGGCGGTGCGTGAACTGTCTCCGGTCGATGCTCAAGGCAATTACTGCAATGGCGAAGCTGTGCTGCATGACGTCAGCAATTGCTACATCGACTCGCCCAAACGCCTGGTGGGCGCTATCGGCCTCGACAACCTGATCATCATCGACACCCCCGACGCCTTGCTGATCGCAGACGGACGCCGCAGTCAGGACGTCAAGATCATCGCTCAGGAGCTCAAGCGCCAGGGCCATGACGCCTACCGTCTGCACCGTACCGTCACCCGCCCGTGGGGCACCTACACGGTGCTCGAAGAAGGCAAGCGTTTCAAGATCAAGCGCATTGTCGTTCGCCCGCAAGCGTCACTCTCGTTGCAGATGCACCATCACCGCAGCGAACACTGGATCGTGGTCAGCGGCATGGCAACCGTCACCAATGGCGAGCGTGAATTCATGCTCGATACCAACGAGTCGACGTTCATCAAACCGGGGTTCACGCACCGGCTGGTCAACCCGGGCGTCATCGACCTGGTGATGATCGAGGTGCAGAGCGGTGAATACCTGGGGGAAGACGACATCGTGCGCTTTACCGACATTTACGGACGCGTGCCCGACAAGACGGTGAAGAGCTGATTCACGAGCGGCAGACGCCGCTTGATTCACTCGGTTTTCAATTGATAGCAACCGGAACAGGCAGTACCCGCCAACATGAATTTATTACCCGCAAGGGAGCCGTATTTGTGCTCGACAGGAGTTCAGGACCAATGAAAAGCATGATGCTGATCGCAAGCTTATTGCTGTTGAGTGCATGCAACACCCCGTCCAGGGTGGGCTTGCCGGATGACCGCGCGCAAATTGAAGCCGGTCAGGCGGCAGGTCGCGCACTGGCGGGCAAACCGCTGCCGCCGGAAAGAATCCGTCCTGGCGATACCTTGCGAATCGTGCGCAACAGTGGCGAAGCTCCGTCGATTTCGGCGTTTACCGCCAACTCTATCTACGAGCTGACGCTGTTTCAGGTGCTCAACGACGGCACCTTTTCCTACCCTTACATCGGCACGGTCAAAGCAGCGGGCCTGACACTCCAGCAGTTGAATGACCTGCTGGAAAGCAAGCTGCAGAATGTCTACCGCGAAACGGCACTGACCATCAACATTTCCCAGTCACCGGGCAACACCGTGTTTGTCGGCGGCGCCGTACGTAACTCGGTAACGTTGCCGGTCAACGTTGCTACCAATCTCGATCAGGCGATTGTCGGCGCGGGCGGTGTGGCGCTGGATGCCGATGCCGGTCAGGTCGCGCTGCTGCGTCAGGAAGAAAACGGGCTCTACAAGACCTATTTCTTTGATTACAGCAAGTTTCTCTGGGCGGGCGGTGCGGGTGGCCCTACAGCGCCGGTGCTGCTCAAACGTGGCGACATCGTGTTCGTTCCCAAATCATCGGTCGGCAACAAGGTTGACGGCGTATCCCTGTATTTCAACCAGCTGATTCCCTTCGCGAAGTCGATCGGCCTGGGCATGAACTACGAGCTGCGCAACAACAATTAATTGTCAGGGAAACAGACATGATCAACATCCGCTCATTCCGCGACCTGCTGCGCCTGCTGTTCATTTTCAAGCGCGAAGTCAGGATCACCGTGGTGGCGACCTTCGTCATCATCCTTCTGGGCGCGTTTCTGCTCCCCAACCGCTACGAGTCCACAGCTTTGCTGCTGGTCAAGCCCGGCCGTGACAGCAGCACTGTGCCTATCGAGCTGTCCGACCGTCAGGCTATCGTTATACCGAGCGGCCTGCGTGATCCGCTGCTCGACGAAGAGCGCATGCTCAGCGGGCGGCCGATCATGCGTGCCGTGTCCGAAAAATACCTCGCCGAGCTGTCTATGGTGCCGCCTGAAACCGGCGTTCTGGCGTCGGTGAAAAACGGCCTCAAGGCAGTCGTCGGGGCAGTCGTCAACGGCGTACGCAACGTTCTGCAATTTATCGGTCTGGTGGAGCATCGCTCGCAGGCCGAACGCCTGGCCGAGGATCTGGAGAAAAACTTCAAGGTCAGCCACGAACCGGGCTCGTCGGTGATGGAGCTGAGATTTACCTGGAACGACCCGGACATCGCCCAGACCGTGCTCAGGACCTGGATCACCGAGTACCAGTTGCAACGCACAAAGACACTGGGCCGGGTCAGCCTGTACGCGTTCTATGAATCGGAAGTGAAAACGACCGGCGCGAACATCATCGAGTACAAGAAGCAAATCCAGAATTACCTGAACCAGTTGAGCGCAGTGAGCATTTCCCAGCGCCTGGCGGATACCTCGCAGGGGCTCAACGACCTGCGTACCGAGCGCAACAACACAACCCGTTCCATTGCGTCTACCAAGGCCGGCCTGGACCTGCTGAAAAAGCAGTTGGCAGAGCAGCCCAAGACAGTCTCGGCAGGTCGCGAACTGGCGTTGAACCCCAATCGCCAGGACTTGCAGAACCGCATCAATGGCAAGGAAGTGGAGCGTCAGGAAATGCTCCGCTCGTTCAAGGAAGAGGCGCCGCCAATCCGGGCGATCAATGAGGAGGTCAACAACCTCAAGAAGCTGCTCAAGGAACAGGAAGCCACCGTCCAGCGCTCTGAAAGCATCACTCCCAACCCCATCTACAACCGCATGCAGAACGTGTACGCCGATCAGCAGACCAGCTACGCGCGCCTGCAAACCCAGCTCGTTCAGCAAAATGCGCAGATCGCGCAGCTGGAAAGCGACCGCCAGCAGGCACTGAATCTGGAGCCGGAGCTTTCGCGCCTGCAGAACGAACTGGATGCGGCCGAGAAAAGCTATGCGCTGTACAAGGACAGCCTGGAAAAATCGCGTATTGACCGTGAGCTGGACAACAGCCAGATCAGCAATATCGCGACCATCGAAGACGCCACCTTCAACCCCAGCCGGGTGTTCCCGAAAAGCCTGCTGATGCTGTTTCTGGCATTCCCGCTGAGTATTGTGGTCGGTGCCGTGGCGCTGTACTTCTTCTACCTGCTGGACCAGCGCATCCACGACGGCGACAAGATCGAGAGCAACTTTGGCGTCCCGGTCTGGACCAGTCTGCCCGACCTGGAGCGCGCTCAGGAGCGCAGTGCAGCCTTCACCTCCAATTTGCACCGGGTATACGGTATTTTGCCGCTCGATCAGGTAGATGAGCGCGGCCTGACCATCGGCTTCACCTCGGTCAAGTTCGGCGCAGGCGTGTCGTTCGTGATCGAGCGGCTGAGCACATTGCTGACCGAGCAGGGTCATCGGGTCCGCACCGAAGGCCGCGGCCCGGCCAGTCCTGGTGAAATCGTGCTGATCAACGCCTCGGCACTTTCCGCCAATCAGGATGCCTTTGTGCTGCTGCGCAAGGCTGACCTGATCGTGCTGGTGGTGCGTGCCGAAGACACCACCGTGCCGATGCTTGAGGACACCTTGAATAACCTCAATACCGCATTCAAGAAAGTCGACGGCATCATTATCAACCGCCGTCGTTTCGAGGTGCCGGAGCAGGTATTGAACTTCCTCAAGCGGATCGGGAGCCGAGGCTGATGCGCATTGCCCTGCTAGCGCCGCTGCCACCCGAGCAGAACGGCATCGCCGATTATGCCGGGCACCTGCGGCATGCGCTTGAAGGCATCGGCCTGCAGGTCAGCACACCGCTGCTGGGTGTCGGCAACGATCCACGTGCCGCAGAACAGCGTGTTGCCGAAACCGACTGGAGCGAGATCGATCTGGTCCATGCCGAACTGGGCGGCGGACGGCTGGCGGAGTTTCAGGCCCTGCGAGCCTTGCGTCGACGCTTCCCGAAGCTGCCGTTGACCGCGACAGTGCACGATCCCGAGCGACTGGTGTGGCGGCGCGAGAAACTGCCCTGGCCCTTATCGATTGTCAGCGGCATGCGCTCACCGCTGCCGGAAATGGCGACGGTGCTGGCCGACCCGCTGTGCCTGCGTGAAGAACGGCAATTGGCGCAGCACATGACCCGCCTGGTGACACTGACCCAGGCGGGCAGTCAGAGCCTGCGTCAGCGCATGGGGCTGAAAACCGCACAGATGGCGGTGATCAGTCACGGCAACGTCGCCATCGCTCCCGCCCCGTTGCCACCCTTGAAGCCCTTGCGTCTGCTGTATTTCGGCTTCATTTATCGCGGCAAGGGAATCGAAGACCTGCTTGATGCGCTGGCCAGCGTTTTCACCGCACAGCCTGCGTTGCGGTCGACCGTACGCCTGACCCTGGCAGGCGGCAGCGAGCCGGAAATGGCCTTCGGCCCGTCCGGCAGCTACCTGGAGCAACTGCGCCTGCGCATCCGCCAGCTAGGCCTTGTCGATCTGATCGACTGGCAACTGGACCTGCCTGCCGAGCAGATCCCGCAGGTAATCCAGGCTCATCACGTGATGGTTCTGCCTTATCGCGAATCGAGCAAACTGAAGATTCTCGGCAAGCTGCGCGGCACCAGCGGCGCGTTGTCATGGGCGGTGGCGTGTGGCAGGGGCGTGATTACTTCTGATGCACGCTCGTTTGCCGAAGAAGTCTCGCACGGCAACGGCATGATCTATCCGCAAGGCGATGTGGACGGACTGGCAAAGGCTCTGACGCAAGCTTGCGCGGATCCGGAGCTGGTCAAACAATGGGCCGAAAATGCCTCGCACATGGGCAAGGCCAGAGTCTGGAGCCACACCGCAGAGCGTTTTCGGGATGTATTCCGCCAGGCGTGCGAGGAGAAGTGACATGCAGCGTCCATCCAGATTCCGGCAAATCGTCGCGAGCGCACTGCTCAGCGCAGCAATGTGCGGCGCGGCCCACGCGGCAACGGTCCTCAAGGCACCTCGCGAGGTGGTCTGGGCGGACTTTTTGGGCGTCAATGTGCAGTTTCAGTATTTTGCGCCTGACATCTATCAACAACAGATGAGCCGCCTGGACGAACTGGGCCTCAACTGGGTGCGCCTGACCATTCACTGGCCGGTGATCGAGCCGCAAAAGGATCACTACGCACTGACCGAGCTGGATGCCGCCATGGCTGCAATCAAGGCGCACAACTACAACACGGTGGCTTATCTGGTGGGCTCGGCGCCTTTCGCCAGCAGTGCGTCGGCCGGTGCGAAAAGCCGCGATCAGTATCCGCCCACGGATTTCAACGTATTTGCCGCACGCATGACCGCCCTGGCCCAGCGCTATCCGCAGGTCAACAACTGGCAGGTCTGGAACGAGCCGAACATTGTCTGGCTGCCCAAGGAGGACCCTACCGCCTATGGACGCCTGCTGACCACCACTGCCAACGCGATTCGCGCCGCCCTGCCGGACAAGACCATCGTCACTGCGGGCATGGCCTATTACAGTCAGATGCACAGTACCTCTGGCTACATGCTACAGACGCTGCTCGATAATGGCCTGGGCCAGCAGAATATCGTGGCGGCATACCACCCATATTCCGAGTACCCCGAAGGCGATTCACTACCGGACCGCGATTTTCTGGTGCGCGCCAATGCCATGAACCAGTTGCTGCACAGCAATGGCGTCAAGCAGGTGTGGGCCACTGAATGGGGCTGGTCAAGCTATGCAGGTCCGGTCGAGATGCAACATCTGATTGGCACTTCAGGCCAGGCCGACTATACCCTGCGGCGTCTGGCGCTGATGAGTGCGATGGATTTCCAGCGCATCTTCCTGTTCAATCTCAGCGATCTGGATGAGCGCGCCTCGGCCCGCGATCAGGGTTACGGCCTGCTTGACCTGCAAGCCAGCCCCAAACCGGTCTACACCGCACTGCAGAATTTTCTGAAGATCACCGGCCCGCGACTGCAACCCGCCGAACCGCCGGCAGTGAGCCGTGTACCGGACGATCTGTACGCAGTGCCGTGGACCCGTGAAGATGGCACTCATCTGCTGATGTTCTGGAGTGCGACCGGCACCTCGTTGAACTTCCCGAACATCACCGACGCGGTCGTGCATGACCCACTGAGTGGCAGCCGCACCCCATTGTCCGCCAGCCAGGGCGTCACCCTACTGCTGAAGCCGACTCTGCAAATTCTGGAATGGAAGCCCTGAGTATGCGAATTCTATGGACGCTCCCTTACCTGCCCTGGCCTACCACCAGCGGCGGCAAAACCCGGGAATACCATTTGCTGCGCAATCTGGCAGCGCGCGGCCATCGCATCACCCTGCTGGTGCAGTCCAAGAACGCGCTGGACGATAGCGCTCGTTCGGCACTGGAACCCTGGCTGGAGCGCTTGATCGTGATCGATCGACGCCCGCTGTTAAGCCTGCGCACGTTGCTGGCCGTGGCGTTTGCACCTGCGCCGATGCTCGCCAGCGTCAACGGCTACGCCCCGAAACTGGAAAAAGTCTTCGAGCAATTGCTTGAAGAGGACTGGGACATCATCCAGTTGCAGCACACCTATTTCTTTCAGCCATTCGAACGCCTACTCAAGCGCTCGGGCAAACCGTTCGTGCTGACCGAACATAATGTTGAATCAGACCTTGGCGCCGCCAGTTACGACCGTCTGCCACGCTGGGCCAATGCCTTCGCCGTGTACGACCGCTGGCGCTACCGGCGCTGGGAAACCCGGGTATTTCGCCAGACCGGCGAGTTGATCGCGGTCACCGAAGACGACGCCAAAGTACTTTCGCGTTTGAGCGGCAGGGCCACGTCCTATGTCGTCAACAGTGTCGACTGCGCTTACTACGCCAGCGTTCATGCGGACCGTAACAGCCATCGCCTGCTGTTCATCGGCAACTACGAATACGGCCCCAATATAGATGCCATCGAGTGGGCACTGGACGAAATCATGCCACTGGTCTGGGCTCAGGCACCCGATGTGCGTTTTGCCATCGGCGGCTTCGGTTTGCCTGAAGCCTGGCGTGAACGCTGGCCTGACCCGCGTATCGAATGGCTGGGTTTCGTACCTGACCTGCGCGTCTTGCAGGCCAGTGCCTCAATGTTCTTCGCGCCCCTGCGCCAGGGCGGCGGCTCCAAGCTCAAGACGCTGGAAGCCATGGCCGCCGGCCTGCCGGTGGTCACCACCGCGCAAGGCGTTTCCGGGTTGTCGGTCACTAATGGCGAACATTACCTGGGCAGCGAAGACGCGTCCGGGCTGGCAACGCTGATCGTTGAATACACCGATAAACCATTACGGCTCGACCAGATTGGCGAAGCCGGCCGCGTTTATGTGCGTGCCCGGCACGACTGGTCCGTTTCGGCCGCCCAGCTGGAAGTGATCTACACCCGCTTTTCGCTCCCCAAGCAAGGATCGCGCTCATGCGTATAGGACTCGACTACCGCGCGGCAGCCGGTTACCCCATCAGCGGCATCGGTCGCCAGAATTTCGCGCTGGAACAGGCGTTTCGTGAGCATCCGGACGTGCAATTGCAGCTGTTCGGCGTAGCACCCTACGATCATCCGGTACGCCGCTTGATGCACACCCCACGCTGGGCCGCACCGCTGGACTCGGTGCATCGCCTGCCGGATCGCTTGCGCTTCGAAGGCATTTTCCTGCCGGGTGCCCTGCGTGATGCCGGGGTGCAGATCTACTTCGCCAACATCAACATGGGCCTGCCGCTGGGGCGCAAACCGGCTGACATGCGCTACGTGTTACAACTGCACGATCTGTTTCAGATCACTGAACACAACAGCCACGGCTCGCGACTGAAAGCCAGGATCTACCGGCTGACCGACTACCTGTCGATTGCCTGGTCGCTGAAAGTGGCCGACCAGATCTGGGTGCCGTCGCAATTCACTGCCAACGAAGTCGCGCGCCTGTTTCCCAGGGTCAAAGGCAAGCTGCGCGTGGTGCCGTTGCTGGTAGAAGGTTTCAAGGGTGAACCTGCTGATATCAGCCAACTGCGACTGCCCCTGCGTTACTGGCTGTGCGTGGGCACACGCGAACCGCGCAAGAACATCAAGTGGTTCGTGGATGCCTGGCAGACCGCACGCATGCAATTTGTCGACACCCCGGAACTGGTACTGGTCGGTGGCGACGATCCGCTGACCGAAGCCCAGCGCCAGTTACCGGGCCTGCACGTGCTCAGCGGCCTCAGCGATGCCGAACTGCATGCTGTCTACCAAAATGCCGAGCGACTCTGGCAGCCGTCCAGAAGCGAAGGCTTCGGGCTACCGGTGATCGAAGCACTGAACACAGGCACGCCGGTTGCCGTGGCCACAGGCTCTTCGCTGGATGAAATCGCCCCACCCGACAGCCCGCGCTTTTCACCTGTCGACAGTGGCAACCTGATCAGGCTGATGGGCACGTTGTCGCATGCGCCCGAAGAAGATCCCGCAGTTGCCAGGGAATGGACAGAGCGCTATCAGTTGAAAGCCTTTTGCGAACGCGTACACGCGACGCTGGAGGAATTGCGCTGATGCCACTGGCCTTACCCCTGGGGCTGATGTTCAGCCTGATATTCGGTGTGATGATCTGCATGCTGCCTGCACAATTCGTCGTGGCGGCAGCAATCGGTCTGGCGGCGGCGGCCACCATCATTCGCCGCCCGGTACGCGGGCTCGTGCTGTTCTGCCTGATCGGGACCTTCCTGCCCTACTCTACAATTCAGATTGGCGTTCGTACTACGGTGTCCGAAGCGCTGATCATGCTGACCTGGGCCAGCTACCTGCTGCACGCAGTCTTTCAGGAACGCAACACGGTGCCCAAAATGCTGAGCACCGAAAAACTGCTGGTGGCATTGATGCTGTTCAGTGCGTTCCCGTTTCTGGTCGGCCAGTTGACCGTGGTCGCCGACGGCAACGGCCCGATCAACTGGGTTCGCTGGCTGTTCAACCTGTCTATCCTGTTTCTGGTACCGCGCTTGCTGACCGACCTCAAGACCCTGGAAAAGGCGGTCATGGCGCTGCTCGGCGGGACTTTGCTGCTGTTATTGCTATCGATCACGGTGTATGTGACCAAAGGCTCGGCAACTGCCATCATCCCGATCCTCGGTAGCCTGGGCTACAGCGGTGCAGACATCTTGAGCGAGAGCCTGCTTTCGCTTGCCAGCCGCATGGGCTCGCCGTGGATGCACCCCAACGTGGCGGGCGGTGCTCTGGCCATGTTGCTGCCGCTGGCGTTCTGCTTCGGCATGACGCGCACCGGCTCGGCGCGCAGGCTGGGCCTTACGGTGGCGGCACTGGGTGCCATCGGTCTGTTGCTGACCGGCTCACGCGGCGCGCTGCTGAGCCTGATCGCCGTGATGCTGTTGATGGCCAGGCGACGCATTCCGCATCTGGGACGGCTGTTGATGGGCGGGCTGGTCGCCGGTATTTTCCTGCTGGCGTTCTACCCGCCGCTGCAGGACCGACTGATGGGGTTGTTCACCTCCGACGACGCCAGTACCGCGATTCGCTTCCTGGAATACAGTAATTTTCCCGACGCAGTCGCCACCTTCCCGTTCGGTATCGGCTTCAAGGTCGACCCACCGGTACTGGGCTATACAAAGTTCGGCATTTCCAACCTGTGGCTGAACTTCATCTACAAGATCGGCCTGCCAGGCATGTTGCTGTTTATCGCCGTGACCATCAGTTGGTGGAAAGAAGTTCGCCCAGGCAGCGACCGGGTAGTGCTGACTCGGGAAAACGCCATTGCGCTGGGCTGCACCACGGGTGTTCTATCCGCACTGTTCAGCGGCCTGTTTGACCACTACTTCAGTTTCACCAGCGTGCTGGTTGCCTTGTTCTGGCTATTTGTCGGCATCAGCCTGCACGAAACCAGACGCCTGCGTGCCAGGGCCGAAACGACTCCTCAACACCCTGACGCCTCACCCGAGCCGGGAGCCTCCTCATGAAACACCGCATGATGCATTCTCATAATCTCAGAGAGGCACTGCCCGACTACGCGCGCAAGATGGCGGTGCCGCTCGAAGAGCTGGAAGCCGCCTACCAGTGGATGCTGGACAACGAAGTGTGCTTCGAAACACGTATCAAGGATCGAACCCTGTCGTTCATCTGCTACTTGAATATCGAACCAAGAATCGAAAACCCGCTGGCGCGGCGCTTCTACAAACTGCTGTCCAGCGAAACCCTGGGTGCGCTGATTCCTTTGTACGGAATCAACTGGCCGACCCTGCGTGACCGCATGTTGCGGACCTGGGAACAGGCTTACAACATCCTGATCTGCAAGATCCCCAGCCATACCTTGCGTCTGCTGTGGTTACGCATCGGCGGTGCGAAAATCGGCAAGGGTTCGACTGTGTGGCGCAATACCGAGGTGCTGGGTGTCGACAGCCTGCGCATCGGCAACGACACCACCGTGGGCTGGCATTGCCAGCTTGACGCCCGTGGCGGGCTGGTGATTGGCGATCACGTCACCATCGCTTCACACGTACTGATTATCGCGGGTGGGCACGACCTCGCCGAGCCCGAGTTCTGGGCGGTCGGCGGACCGGTGTTTATCGGTGACTACGCATGGATCTGCAGCCGCGCGTTGCTCTCGTTCGGTGCAGACATCGGCGAAGGCGCGGTAGTGGGCGGCAACAGCGTGGTGTCCAAACCTGTCGCGCCCTATGCGATCGTCAGCGGGCCGAATGCCGAGGTCAAGGGTGAACGCGCCCGCGGCCTCAACTACAAGGTGGGCGGCAAAGGCCTGTTCACCCTGTTTCACTGATCGGCAGGGCGCGCGATGCTGGGCTCGACACTTTGGCTGACACTGGCCACCCTCACCGGCCTGGCAGCCGGTTTTGCCCGTGAATGGCTGTTGGTAGCAGCCTGGGGTGCCGGCAGTCAGAGCGATGCCTTTCTGGTCTCGATGTTTTTGCCCGAAGCGCTGCGCATGTCACTGGCCGCGGGGCTGCTCAGCGCTGCCGCCCTGCCCCTTTATCAGCAACGTCCGGCTGACCGGCAACAACGCTGGCTGGGCGGCATGGCACCGCGTTTGTTATTGACCGGGGTGGCATTGAGCGCAGTGCTGGCGATCGGTGCCGGGTTTCTGGTGCGTCTTATCGGTCCGGGGCTGGACGCCGACGGCTATGCACAGGCAGCCAGCGGCCTGCGCTGGCTGGCCTGGTGCGCACCCGGCTTCATGCTTCACGCGCTGTTCTGCGTACCTTTGCAGGCCCGTTCGCGCTTCGTACTGGCCGGGCTCGGCTCGCTGCTGTTCAACCTGCCGCCGGTCATCTACCTCGCCACGTTCAGCCACGCCGCAACGTCGACCGGGCTGGCCAGCGCGTGCGTACTGGGCAGCGTGCTGATGCCGGGCGTGTTGTTGCCTGCCTTGTATCGTTCGGGATGGCGACCCTGGCAGTGGCAATCGGAAGCCGGTGCCATGCGCGAACTGCTGCAACGCATCGGTCCACTGCTGAGCAGCAACCTGGCCAGCCAGGGCCTTGCCTTGCTCGAGCGAATGGTCGCGTCGTTGCTCGGTGAAGGCGCGGTAACCTGGGTCAATCTGGCGCGTAAACTGATCAACCTGCCGCTTATTGCATTGATGAGCCTGAACCAGGTACTGCTCGGGCTGATGAGCGGCAGCGCGGGCGAGCAGCGTTTGTCGCTACTCAGACGCGGGCTGGGCAGCGCCACATTACTGACCCTGCCGGCCGTAGCCGGGCTGATCGGTGCGGCCGGTGCGCTGGTGACCCTGTTGCTGCCCAATCAGAGCCATGAGGGTCCGCTACCGGAGCTGCTGGCCTGGTTTGCCGTGCCGCTGATGTTTGGTGCCTGGAACGCCTTGCTGGCGCGCTACGCCTACGCCGCCGGTGACACTCGCCTGCCGCTCAACTGCGAGTTGATCGGCAGTCTGTGTAACGCGCTGCTGCTGGCGACGCTGCCCTTTGTCTTCGGACTGACCGGTATCGCCATCGCGGCGCTGGGCGGCGCGCTGGTCACAGGCGTGCTGCTGATGCGCCGTCAGGCGTTGCTCGGCGTTTTGCCGTGGCGCAGTCACTGGCTGCTGGCCAGCCTGCTGATGATCTTCGCCGCCCTGCTCCTGCACCCGCTTCACGACACCTGGCTGCAATTGGGCCTGAGCTGTGTTTACGGCGCTTTGCTGCTGCTCGGGCTGGCGTTGTGGCTCAAACCATGGCGCAACGTGCCTGCCTGATCGGCAGACTGCCGACAGGCCTCCCTGAACCGCTCCAGGCTCGGTGAGACGAACTTGTCGCGGTGAGTGATCATGAAGAACCGACGATTGAGCGGCGGCAGCGGGCTGGCGAGTGTGCGCAACTGCCCGCTCAGCAGCAGATCGGCGACGATACGCCGGGACAGACAACTGATGCCAATGCCTTGAGCAAGGGTGCGCATTATCGCTTCCGAACTGCCTACCTGGCGCATGTCCTGCAGATCGTGCAAATGCCTGAGCAACAAGTGCTCGACCTCCTCCCGGGTCCCCGAACCCTGCTCACGCAACAGCCATTCAGCGTTTTGCAGCTCCCCCAGTGAAACCTGCTGTTGCCGCGCCAACGGATGAGCGCTGCCGGCAACAATGACCATTTCATCGACCAGCCACGGCTCAGCGATCAGCTCTGGCAGATGGCACGGTGCCTCGATGAGGCCCATATCGATTTCAAACTGCGCGACCTTGCGAGCAATCAGTGTGCTGTTGCCGATGTCCACATCGACTCGCAGCAGAGGCGTCGAACTGCGCAGTGCGCCGACTATCTGCGGCACGACGTAATTGCCAATGGTGCTGCTACTGCCGATTCGCAGGCGAGCATTCAAGGTCGCGCCCGGCAATAGAAAGCTGTCTTCGATCTGCTGGGCGTTTTCCAGCATCTTCATGGCACGTGGCAGCAATGTCTGGCCGTTATCGTTGAGGACCAGCCGCTTGCCCACCCGGTCGAACAGCCGGGTGCCCAGCGCACTTTCCAGCTCGTTCAATGCCGCACTGGTAGCCGACTGGGACAAAGACAAGGCATGACCCGCGCTGGTGGTACTGCCACAGCGGGTGATTGCGCAAAAAATCTGTAATTGACGCAGGTTGAGTCTCAAGACTGAACTCCGTAGCCGGGCAAACCTACCTGAAAATCAGGTAACAAGAAGATAGATTACCCGTTTATAAGATTTTCTGTGACTGCGTAGACTGAAACCTGTTCCCCATTCAGCAGCAGGATACGGCCATGAGCAGGTTCGCTATTATCAACAAGGGCAACGCGCCTCTCGCAGCGCTGACGAGCCCGCTGGAGGCCGTTCGACAGTTCACCCCCAACTGGTTCGCAGTGACCATGGGCACCGGAATTTTGTCACTGGCGCTGGCGCAACTGCCGGGGGACATTGCTGCATTGCGCCCGCTGGGTGAAGCGTTATGGTTCCTGAACATAGGCCTGTTCGCCCTCTTCAGCGTCATGTATGCCAGCCGCTGGCTGCTGTTTTTCGACGAGGCGCGTCAGGTGTTCGGGCACTCCACCGTATCGATGTTCTTCGGCACCATTCCCATGGGGCTGGCAACTGTCATCAGCGGCCTGCTGGTGTATGGTCCGGCGCGCTGGGGTACTGCCATCGTGCCGCTGGCCGAAGCATTGTGGTGGCTGGATGTAGCAATGGCCCTGGCGTGTGGCGTGCTGATTCCGTTCATGATGTTTACCCGTCAGGAACACAGTATCGAGAAGATGACCGCTGTCTGGCTGTTGCCCGTGGTGGCAGCAGAAGTTGCAGCAGCCTGCGGCGGACTGCTGACCCCGCACCTCGCAGCCGCTGATTCGCAGTTCACCGTGCTGATCACCAGCTACGTGTTGTGGGCCTACTCGGTACCGGTGGCATTGAGCATTCTGGTGATTCTGCTGTTGCGTCTGGCATTGCACAAACTGCCTCATGAAAGCATGGCGGCGTCGAGCTGGCTGGCACTCGGCCCTATCGGCACAGGCGCATTGGGCATGCTGGTGATGGGCAACGAGGCCCCGGCCATCTTTGCCGCCCACGGCCTGGCGTCGCTCGGCACGGTGGTGGCTGGAATCGGTGTGATGGTCGGTACGCTGTTCTGGGGGCTGGGGCTGTGGTGGATGGCGCTGGCGGTATTGATCACCGCGCGTTACTTCAAGCAGGGTATCGAATTCAATCTGGGCTGGTGGGCATTTACCTTCCCGCTCGGCGTGTATGCGCTGGCGACGCTCAAACTCGGCGCTACCCTGCACCTGAGCTTTTTCGACGTGTTTGGTACCGGGCTCGTCGCGCTGCTGGCACTGATGTGGTCGGTGGTGTCGGCACGTACTCTGGCAGGCGCCTACCGGGGGCATCTGTTCGTCTCGCCGTGCATCGCTTCGAGCCAATGTGTCCGCCGGTAATTTGCCTTGAACTAACCTCGCGGACGAAGCGCCTGAGAGAAACATCTTCAGGACAGAGAGCACTCATGCATACCTCAGAATTTTCCGGTAACTACGGCGCTCGCGATGAAAACATCGTTATAAATTCGTATACCACGGTGTTGCGCAGGAACGGCGTTCCCCATGACCTGTTCGCCACCTACTGGCGCGATGTTCACGGCCCTCTGTGCGCGAGGCTTGAGGGCCTTGGCTGGTATGTGCAGCATCACTTGACGCGTGAAAAGGATGGTCATTTGTGGCCGCTGATCGAAGGCGTCACGCCACTGCCGGGCTACGTGCTGGATGGCGGTGTGGAGATCGGCTTTCTATCCGCCGAAAGTCAGCAACAATTCAAGGATGCCAGCGCTCTGCTGTTCTCCGACGAGCAGAACATGTTTGAGCAAACCATTGCTTACGACGTGCCGGATGGCTCCAGCACACTGGTGGACCGACTGCCCGATCCGATCCCCAATGAAACAGCCACGCTGGACAAAATGCACCTGCATTTCCATCTCGCCAGCGATGACCTGCCCGCCGCCCGCAAGGCCATTGAAAAGCTCGCCAGTGAAATGGCCGCTGCCGATGCCGTACTCAAACTGCGCCTGCACCTCGCGCAGCCCTACGACAACGCCCAGCCGGCACCGCCTGCGCCTGATGTTGATCACAAGGTCGAGGAATCACGCCTGAACATCATCATGATGGAACTGGTGTTCGAATCGGCCTGGGCCCGTCGAACCTATTACGCCAGCGAGCACTTCAAGGCCATCACTCAAGGCATCAGCGAGCACGTGCGTTACATCACTCCGTTTGGCGTCAGCGGTGTCTATACCTACGTGCGCGACGCAGTCATGACCACCGCAGGCATACGTGGCAGCAGGCAGGCCGAGTTGATCCGTCAGTTGGGCGCCATCAATCAGACCCGGCCCGAGATCGAAAGCCTGTTCGGCGCGGCGTCGACATCTTGAAAGACCGTTGAGCTGACCGTTATCTCATCCTGCATGATTCAGGAATCGTGCTTTACTCAGCAAAATGGAATTGGGTGAAGCCTGTGAAAGCTCTGACGACTCGTGAGGTGTATCAGCAAATGCGGGATGCTGCGATGGGCACACGGTCGCTGAAGCTTGTCGGTGCACCCTCCGGCTCCGGGCTGCAACAGGTCGACATCGATGGCTGGCTGCTGACGCTGGAAATAACCGATGGCAGCCCGACTCGCTGTCATGCATGTTGCTGCCCGCTAGGTCGGGAAGGCTCGTTCGAAAGCTGGCTGCGTACCGACCCGGTCAGTTTGCTCAGTGGCTGGGAGCATGCGCAGATCGAGCGGTTGTTGGGTGAGGCGGCCGATCAGGTTCGGGCTCAGTCACCTGAGTCTCAATGACCGTTCCTGCAACGCCCCCGGTATTAATGGCTGGGTACCGCAGGTTCGAAAACGGGCGTCGGTCAATACAGCGTTGCGGGCCCATGCGCACTTGGGTCACTACACGTTTGGCAGAGGCACCTCTCGTTCCTCACGCTCCGCGTGGGAATGCAGTTCGTGACGCTCTGCGTCACACGGCGGTTCTGCGGCTTGAGGTGGATTGAGGTTCGACTCAGGTCACCTTTTCGCCCCTCGGCGACCTACTTTGATGGGGCCAAAGTAGGCAAATCCCCTCGCTCCTGTT
>NZ_JAWHOO010000021.1:0-114781 GCF_032586855.1 Pseudomonas syringae group sp. J254-4
GCCTGACATCCTGCACAGCAACACCTCTGCCAGCCTGAGCGAGAAATGCCTTGGCTTCTCTGAAGGACTCGACCGGATACTGCCCCGACAGATCACACAGATACCGCGCCGGATGATCGAGCAGCCTTTCATAACCAGGCTGGCGGGTGCGCTGCGGTGCAGCCAGGCTGACCGGAAACGCGTTGTATTGCAGATTCAGCCGGGTCGCCTTGATCGGGGCGATGAGCGCCTGGGCGACAGGGTTTTTGGCATCAAAGCCGGAAAACGCATCGAGCATCGCCTTGCCATCGGGCTTGCCCTTGTACAGGTCCTTGAAGCGCATTTTCGACCCGCTCAGGTCTGGGCTGTTGCAGCGCTGATTTCTTGAAGCCGCGTCTTTTTCCAGACGCTCAAGGCGTGCCGCGCTGAGCTGTATTTCCGAGAAACACAACTGTAGCGTCTGCACGTGCCGGTTGTTCCAGAGTGCCGGCAGCCAGATGTCCTCAAGCGCCTGGCCAGTGGCCTTGCGCTCGCCCGCTAAAAACCCGCTTTGCTGACGATATCGGGCCACGTCGATGTCGTGATACGTGTTGCCGGTTTCGCTGACGTGGATCTCCAGCTCGCGCCACAGCTTCTCCTGATAAAACACGTACACATAACCCGCGCGAGCCAGCACCGGTGTACCCATGTCGTCCACCGTTTTCGAACCGGGCAATGCCACGAACGGTAATACCGGAACGATCTGGTTGAACTGCGCATCGGCCTGTCGCGGCGTGACTTTCGTGCCACTGAGCAACGGCAGGCGAATCGGCTCGCCTTCAAGGGTCGCGATTTGCAGATCAAGACGCCCGCCGTCGATGTGATCCCAGACTTTCAGGGTGCTGCTGAACAGCTCGTTTACCAGCCTTTCCGATTTGGCTTGATAGATTCGATTGCCATCAGGGCCGACCAGCAAAACCTGCTGCTGGTCCGAGTGCTTCTTGCCCACGATCTGGACGATCAGTTTGTCCATTTCGCAGGATGGTCCAGCGCTCAGGCTGCCGTTGGTCATTGTGTGAATTCCCTGCTCTGGCGTTGGTAATCGATACCGTCGAGGCCCAGACATAAACGAACAGTTGGGCTAGTTGAATGCCATGAAAGCTAACAAGAACAGTGCCAAATATTTTTTACTTATTTAAATCAAAAGGTTAGGAGTTAAATTTGAGTCGAGAGTGATTTTTCAGTCGAAAATCCAATAAAACCTGCGCGAGATTCTGCGTGCGATTACGAGATGTTGCGCAACGCCGTCAAAGCGCCGCTAAGCGAGGCTCGCAAGCGCTTAAGTGATCTAAAGCGACCGCTGATTGCGCAACCTATTGCGCACCACTCCCCAAACCGCAACGCAGCCCTATCCCCGAGCGTCTCAACCCGGAAAAACGTTCTAAGTTAATGACTAAACAGTCTTTTTTATATTACCAAATGCGCTATATCGTCATTCCCCAATAACTCAAGCTCATAAGGGAATTCACGATGCGGCGTCTGACAGCTCTGGCTATGGCAATCACAATCAGCGGTTCAGCCTGGGCTGCAACGCCCCCGGATACGTTGGTGGTGGCGCGCTCGATAGACGACATTGCCAGCCTGGACCCCGCCGAAAGTTTTGAAATTACCGCGACCAATACCCTGGCCAATATCTATCAGCGCTTACTTGAGCCAGACCGGCAGAACCCGGCCAGCCTGGTGCCTGCCCTGGCATCCAGATGGAAGGCGGGTGACGACGACAAGAGTCTGGTTTTCGAACTGCGTGACGGTGCCAGATTTGCCTCGGGCAACAGTGTTCGCCCGGAAGACGTCATTTACTCACTGAGCCGCGTGGTCAAACTGAACAAGTCGCCTGCATTCATCCTGGGTGAGTTGGGCTGGACGGCGGAAAACGTCGACAGCTTCCTGACCCGGGTGGATGACCAGCATGTGAAGATTTCCTGGCCAGCAGCGGTAGGCAGTTCATTTGCGTTGAGCATTCTGTCTGCGACGCCAGTGGGCTTCATTGTCGACGCGGTAGAGGTCGGCAAGCATACGAAAGACGCTGATCTGGGCAACGGCTGGCTGAAAAATCATTCAGCCGGTACGGGTTCCTATGCGCTGCGCAGCTACGTGCCGCACGAGGCGCTGGTTCTTCAGGCCAATCCTAATGCCATCAAGGCCCCCAAGCTGAAAACAGTAATCCTCAAGAACGTCACTGACCCGGCAACCCGACGTCTGTTGGTGGTGCAGGGCGATGCTGACCTTGCGTTCGATCTGGGCGCAGACCAGTTCAGCGCTCTGGAAAAGCAGAAGGGCGTCAGTGTGCAGCGATTCCCGTCCTCAATGATCTATTACCTGGCCATCAACAGTGGCAGCACGCAGGCGCCTGCACTGAAGAACCCGGCGTTCTGGGAAGCTGCTCGCTGGCTGGTTGATTATCAGGGCATTTCCAAAAATCTGTTGAAAAACCAGTACAGCGTCCACCAGGCATTCCTCCCTGAGGGCGTCATCGGCTCGCTGGTCGACAAACCGTTCAAACTGGACGTCGATAAAGCCAAGGCCGCCTTAAAAACGGGTGGTATTGCCGAAGGCACGAAAATCGAACTCAATGTGTTCAATCAACCTCCCTACACAGATATTGCCCAGGCGCTGCAAGCCAGTTTTGCCAAAGCCGGCATAGAGATTTCAGTGCGTCCGCTGGTAGAAAGCGAGCTACTGGCGAAAATGCGCGCCCGGGACTTTCAGCTGATCTTCACCTACTGGGGGATGGATTATCTGGATCCTCACTCTAACGCGAGCGCCTTCACTTACAACGTCGCCAACGGTCCGAAAACCATCGCCTGGCGCACTCAGTGGGATATCCCGCAACTGAGCCAGGAAACCCGCACGGCTGCTGCCGAACGTGACCCGCAAAAACGTGTTGCGCTGTATACCGACCTGCAAAAAACTGTGCAGCAAAGCTCGCCATTTGTCGTGGCGCTGCAAGGTCAGAACCAGGTCGCGGTACATGACGGCGTGCAAGGTGTGTTACAGAACATCACCGTTTCGCTGCCGTATTTTGATCAGGTGAGCAAAAGCAAGTGAGAGCAGGGGCTTCACGCAGAGTGAAAGTGGCGGCCAGCGGACTGTTGTCGTTGTCGATAACACTGATCGGCCTGTTGTTCTTCACATTCATGCTGACCACTCTATCGCCAGTCGATCCGGCGCTAAGGATTGCTGGCGATCACGCCAGCGAATCGTCGCTGGCCCAGGTTCGAACCGATCTGGGCCTTGATCAACCTTGGCCAGCGCGGTTCGGTCGATATCTGGACAACCTGGGGCAAGGAGATCTTGGGGTTTCCATTACCTCCGGGCAGCCCGTGCTGGAAGGTTTGAGCCGTGCGCTGCCAGCCACACTTGAGCTCGCGACCCTGGCCATTCTGCTGGGCAGTACCCTCGGCCTGTCATTGGGCCTGCTGGCAGCGTGGCGGCCGGGAGGCTGGGTTGACGGGCTGGTGCGGCTGGTCTCGCTGATTGGCTATTCGGTGCCGATCTTTTGGCTCGGTCTGCTGATGCTCCTGCTGTTCTACGCCAGGCTGCAATGGACTGGCGGGCCAGGCCGTCTGGACGATTCGTACCTGTACACCCTTGAATTGAGCAGTGGATTGATGTTGTGGGACACCTGGCGCTCTGGCGAAAGCGGCGCGCTGGCCAACGCCTTCAGTCATCTGGTCTTGCCTGTTCTAGTCCTGGCGTTTTACTCGATGGCAGGCATTTGCCGCATGACACGCTCCGCGCTGCTGGGAGAAATGGGCAAGGAGTACGTCGTGACTGCGCTGGCCAAGGGGGCGGGACGTGGTCGGGTGCTGTTGCGCCATGTGTTGCCGAACGTTGCCGGGACGCTGGTGGTCGTCGTTGCCCTGTCTTACGCCAGTCTTCTCGAAGGCTCGATTCTCACCGAGACGGTCTTCGCCTGGCCGGGTATCGGCCGCTACCTCACCACGGCGTTGTTTGCCGGTGACGTACCAGCGATCCTCGGTAGCACGCTGGTTATCGGACTCTGTTTTGTGGTCGTCAACGGCATCGCCGATGTGCTGGCTGGCATGATCGATCCGCGAACACGGGGGGTGTCATGAGTGTTTCCGTAGCGTTCGACAATATAGTGGCTCGCAGCGGATGGCGTCGCTCACCCGCATTACTCATCGGCGCGTCGATTATCGGGGTGCTGGTACTTGTGGCGTTGCTGGCGCCGCTGTTGAGTGGTTTTGATCCCAATACGCAGAATATTCAGGAGCGTCTGCTGCCGCCGTCTGCCACCCACTGGCTGGGCACCGATGCGTTTGGCCGGGATCTGTTCACACGCCTGCTTTACGGCACACGCCCGACCTTGCTGCTGGTAACGCTGGTATTGCTGCTGACCTTGCCCATCGGTTTGCTGGTGGGCGTTACTGCCGGCTTTTACGGCGGCTGGGCCGAGCGAATCCTGATGCGCCTGACCGACATAATCATGGCCTTTCCGCAATTGGTGCTGGCCTTGGCGTTTGTCGCAATTCTGGGGCCGGGCCTGCTCAACGGGGCACTGGCACTGTCGCTCACGGCATGGCCCGCGTATGCCCGTCAGGCAAGGGCGGAAACCAGTGTATTGCGCAACAGCGACTATCTGGCCGCAGCTCACTTGCAGGGCATACGTGGCATGCGTCTGTTGATCGGTCACGTCCTGCCGCTGTGCCTGCCTTCGGTGATCGTGCGTGTAGCACTGAACCTGGGCGGCATCATTCTGGCCGCCGCAGGGCTGGGATTTCTTGGCCTGGGTGTCGAGCCACCGACTGCGGAATGGGGCTCGATGGTTGCCGACGGCAGCCGGGTCATCTTTGATCAGTGGTGGGTCGCCGCTGCACCGGGAATCGCGATATTGCTGACGAGCCTGTCTTTCAACCTGCTGGGCGACGGTCTGCGCGATGTACTGGATCCTCGTCATGACTCATGAACAATCGCTGTTGAACGTGCAGGGCTTGCGGATCGGTTTTCCAGGCTCGGGCCCGGAACTGATCGAGGTGGTCAAGGGGATCGATTTCACTGTGGGCACTGAAAAGGTCGCGCTGGTGGGTGAGTCCGGCTCGGGCAAGTCACTCACCGCGCGTGCGTTGCTGGGGCTTGTCGCATGCCCCGGTCAGGTGACCGCCGAACACATGAGCCTGGCAGGCGATGACCTGCGCAGCCTTACGGCAAAGCAATGGCAGGGCCTGCGCGGTACTCGTCTGTCACTGGTGTTGCAGGACCCCAGGTATTCGCTCAACCCGGTGCTCAGGGTCGGCACTCAGGTTGAAGAGGCGCTGGTGTTGCATACCCGGCTGGGACGCCGTGAGCGTCGCGAAAAAGTACTCGACATGCTGGAGGCTGTAGGCTTGCCCAACCCGCTGGCGCTGTATGACAGCTACCCCCACGAACTGTCCGGCGGCATGGGGCAGCGGGTGATGCTCGCCGCAATGCTGATCAATGATCCGCGCCTTTTGATTGCCGACGAACCCACCTCGGCACTCGACAGCGGCCTGCGCGATCAGATTCTGGAGTTGATTCTGGGCCTTGTCGAACAACGCAACATGGGGTTACTGCTGATCAGTCATGATCTGCCTCTGGTGGCGAAATATTGTGACCGGGCGCTGGTCATGTACCGCGGGCGGATTGTCGACCGATGCAACGCCGCCGAACTGGCAACTGCCAGTAACCCCTACACGCAGACGCTATGGCGCTGTCAGCCCTCTGCTCTGACCTATGGTCAGGCACTTGCGACCCTTGATCGCAAACTAATGGAGGCGCTGCCATGAGCGTGGTGGATATCAATGAACTGACGGTAAGCTTCAAGCGTGGCCTGCATGCCTTTACTGCACTGCAGATGGCAGAGTTGAGAATCGAACCGGGCGAATGCTTCGGTCTGATCGGCGCGTCAGGCTCTGGCAAGTCGACTTTGCTGCGAGTACTCGCCGGCCTCCAGCGCGACTGGCAGGGCAGTGTGAACCTGTTCGGGCAGCCGCTTCACGCGCAGCAAGCCTTCACGGGAACCTTGCGTCAGCAGGTGCAGATGGTGTTTCAGGACCCTTATGCATCATTGCATCCGCTGCACCGGATCCGCCGCAGCCTGCGCGAGCCGCGGCAGATCAACGGCCTTCCTTTCGACGAGGCCAATCTGGTTGCTTCGATGGAACAGGTGGGCCTGTCGGGTGACATGCTCGATCGCTACCCGCATCAACTGTCCGGCGGCCAGCGTCAGCGCGTTGCCATCGTTCGTGCGCTGCAATTGAATCCAGCACTGTTGTTGCTGGACGAACCGACCTCGGCGCTGGACATGACCGTTCAGGCGGAAATACTCAATCTTCTCCAGGCCCTGCGTCGCGACACGGGCATGACCATGATTCTGGTCAGTCACGACATGAATACCATTGCCCATTTGTGTGACAGGGCACTGTTGATCCGCGAGGGACGTGTCGAGCGACATCTTGATCGTGCGGCACTTGGCGTATTGGCGGGGGCGAACCACTGATCGATTTCCCGGAAGAAATTTACGTCGAAAGTGGTACAAAAAAGATACACATCGCGTTTATTTGTCGCTCGAGTGAATCACTTGTATACAGCGCAGATCAACGCATTGCGGACCAATGACCCCGATTTTACGCAGCGGCGGCGGGCTTTTTGAAAAAAAGAGCGTGGACTCGGGATATAACACTAATTAGAATCAGTCTCATTTGGCGCACCCATCGCTCAAGGCTTTTGACATGACTGAAGCAGCGACGCTATCACAGCAGACCTTGCATTCCCTTTACCGCGATCATCATGGCTGGCTGGAAAGCTGGTTGCGTAAACGCATGGGCAATGCCTGGGATGCTGCGGACCTGAGTCAGGATACGTTCCTGCGTGTACTGTCCAGCTCTCAGCAGATCGCCGATATGCAGGAGCCACGCGCGTACCTGCTGACCGTTGGCAAGCGCCTGCTCAGTAATTTCTATACTCGCCGCAGCCTGGAACAGGCTTATCTTGAAGCGCTGGCGCAGTTGCCTGAAGACAGCGTGCCGTCCCCCGAACAGCGCTGGCTGCTGCTGGAAACCCTGCAGGCGCTGGACGAGTTGCTCGATGGCCTGTCGGCAGTGGTGCGTCGTGCGTTTCTCTGGAGCCAGCTCGAGGGGCTGGGGTATCGGGAAATCGCAGAGCGCCTGGATGTTTCTGAACGCACCGTCAAACGCTATATGGCGCAAGCCTACGAACACTGCCTGCTGGTGGATTGGTGATTCGCTCGGCACCTTCTAACGAAGAACGCGAGGTAGTACGCAGGGCGGCGCAGTGGCTGGCGCTTCTGGAATCCGGCGGCGCCAGCGAAGAAGATCACGCCATGCTGCAGCACTGGCGCGACAGCTCTGCCAGTCATGAGCGCGCCTGGCAAAAGGCGCAACAGCTGCGGCAGCGTTTTTTCGGCCTGCCTGCCAATCTGGCTATGGCCACTCTGGATCGTCCCGACAAGGCAAGGCGCGCGGCGCTCAAACGGGCGTTGGGCGCTGTAGCGCTGGTCCCGACCGCCTGGCTGGTGGGCCGTCAGCTGCCGCTGGATGTCTGGCGTGCCGACCTGCAAACCTCCGTCGGCGAGCACAAGCGTCTGTCCCTGGCCGATGGCAGCACTTTGCAACTGAACACCGACAGCGCGGTGAATGTTGATCTGGGTGCACGTCGAGTCACCCTTGTGCGTGGCGAGATAGCACTCAAGGTGCCGGGCAGGGCAGCACTGACCATCGAGGGCCCCTACGGGCGCGTCGTGGTCAGTCGGAGTGAAGTCTGTGTACGTCTCAACGACAGCGATTGCCGTGTATCGGTGGTCAGCGGCTCGGTGCAACTCTATCCGCTGCAGGGGCCGGTGCTGGCATTGCATGCGCAACAGCAGGTCAGCCTCAAACACGATGGTGCCGGGCCTGTCAGCGCCTTCGACGCCTTGCTGCCCGGCTGGCGCGACGATGTATTGACCGCGCAGAACCAGTCTCTGGGTGATTTCCTGCGCGAGCTTGGCCGCTACCGCCCCGGTTTGCTGCGCTGGGAACCGGCACTTGAAGCCCTGCGAGTGACGGGCAGTTTCAGGCTCGACAATACCGACCGCGTGCTTTCGTTACTGGCTGCCAGCCTGCCGGTGGACGTGCAGATGCGGACCCGCTACTGGGTCACGCTGGTACCTCGAAAAAACATTTCGACAAAAAATAATGCGTGAAGCTGTCCCTTTTTTTTGTCTCGCTGGTCATTTCAGGTAAGTGCACAAAAAATACGAGAGTTTCCCTCTATGTCCGCAGTGTCTTCCTACCGTTTGCGTCCGCTTTTGCATTTCAGCCTGTTGCTGACGTTGAGTTCCAGTCCGTTGTTTGCCTCGACCAGTTGGGCCGAAACCTCGGGCAAACGTGCCTATGAGGTGCCGGCTGGCAGTCTGAGCGCCGCGCTCACCCGCTTTGCCGGTCAGGCCGGGGTCAACCTTTCGGTAGACCCTGCGCTGGTGAACGGTCGAAACAGTTCGGGGTTGTCCGGCGAATTCGCGGTCGAGGAAGGCTTTGCGCGCTTGCTGCAAGGTTCCGGTCTGCAACTGGTACCCGTCGGAGAGCAGGCTTACACGCTGATCCCGGCACCTGACAGCGCGAGCGCAGGCCTGCAACTCGCACCCACCTCGATTGTCGGTGACAGCGGCTCTACCGATGGCCAGGAATACGCAGGCGGCCAAGTGGCACGCAAAGGCTCGCAAGGCATGCTGGGTTCGCGGGACTTCATGGAAACGCCCTTCAGCATGACCACCTATACCAAGGACGCGGTGAAAAACCAGCAGGCCCGTACCCTTGGCGACCTGATTGCCAGCGACCCGTCGGTGCGTGCCACTAACCCTGCTGGCGGGCGTTACGAACAGTTCACCATTCGCGGCTTCAGCCTGTTCAATAGCGACGTCTCATACAACGGCTTGTACGGCATCCTGCCCACATACACCATCGACATGGAAATGGCCGAGCGGGTAGACATACTCAAGGGCCCAAGCCAGCTGATTAATGGCATTTCGCCGCGCGGCAGTGTCGGCGGGGGGATCAACGTGGTCCCCAAGCGCGCAACGGATAAACCCATCACCGAGCTGACCACCAGCTATGCGTCCAAGGGGCAGGCAGGCGCGGCGGTGGATGTGGCCCGTCGCTTTGGCGAGGACGACAAGTTCGGTATCCGTTTCAATGGCGTGAAGCAGTCTGGCGACACTGAATGGGATCATCAGAGCGTTGATCGCGATATGGCCGTACTGGGCCTGGATTTCCGCGGCGACCGCCTGCGCCTGTCGACGGATATCGGGCACACCGAGCGCGATACCGATGCCCCGCAGGAGCGCGTACAGGTGGGTGCCAATGCGAAGGTGCCCAACGCCAACGATGTTCGCGACAACTATGCGCAGTCCTGGAGCAAGGCGCGCACCAAGGATACCTTCGGCGCAGTGAATGCCGAATATGACCTCAGCGACTCGGTGATGCTGTACGGCGGTGTCGGCGCGCGCAAAAGTAACCATGACTTCCTGCGCCATGCGGTATCGGTCACCAACGACGCAGGTGACTTCAGCGTTCAGCCGCGCGACTTCACCCGCGACGAAAATGTTCGCACAGCCACTGCCGGCGCACGCAGCTGGTTCAATACCGGACCGGTCAGCCACGAGGTCAATCTGGCTGCCAGCTATTTCTACATGGACTTTGAAAACGGTGGTGCACGCTACGCAGCCGCGCCGAGCAATCTCTACAATCCGGTCGACACGCCGACACCCTCCAACCCTACGCGGGCCGACTCCAAGGTTTACACCGAGAACCGCTTCAGCGGTGTGGCCCTGACCGACACACTGGGCTTTTTCGATGACCGCCTGCTGCTGACACTCGGTGCCCGCTGGCAGCGAGTCAAGGTTGATGACTGGACCGACAACGTCAAGGGCGACACCTCCTACGACGAGGAAAAGGTCTCACCTTCAGGCGGCATTCTGTACAAAGTGACCGACGACTTCTCGGTATATGCCAACTACATGGAAGGCTTGAGCCAGGGCAAGATCGCGCCGTCGACGTCGGTGAACGAAGACCAGATCTTCCCGCCTTTCGTCAGCCGCCAGATCGAGGTCGGGGCCAAATATGACCTGGGGTCATACGCCTTCACTGCCAGCGTATTCCGTATCAAGCAACCGGCCTACGAGACCAACACAACCTCGCGCGTCTTCGGCCCGAACGGCAAGCGCCGCAACGACGGCGTCGAGCTGACCATGTTCGGCGAACCGCTCAAGGGCTTCCGTCTGCTGGGCGGGGTGATGTACATCGACAGCGAGCTGACCAATACCGTCAACGGCACGTTCGATGGCAATCGCGCACCTGCCACCCCCGAGTACAACGTCAATCTGGGCGCAGAATGGGACGTGCCGAGCGTCAAGGGCCTGACCCTGACCGGGCGGGGTATCTACACCAGCTCGCAGTACCTGGACCAGGCCAACAGCAAAAGCATCGATTCTTCCGAGCGCTTCGACGTGGGCGCGCGGTATGCGTTCAAGGTCGATCAGAAGGACATCACACTGCGGGCCAATGTCGAGAACGTCATGAACAAGTATTACTGGAGTTCGGCCGGAGCGTCGGATGACAGCGAGCCGGGCCTGACCCTGTCGACACCCCGGACCTATCTGCTGTCAGCGACTATCGGGTTCTGAGTCGACCGCGACGCCCAGGGAAGGGCTCACTCGCGTAGTAAACTAACTGGCAGTCCTCATCGAGGAATAACGTATGCGGCTATTAAATAATTAACCTGAGTATGAGCATAGAAGAGTCTGTTATATAAGACTCTCTTTAGGTGCTTTACATAAATAACAATCGTCCCACTGAGTGATAGCACTTTGAATGACTCCGACTTATAGGGCGGCGTATTCGTGTGCCTGGTTACTTTTTAAGTAAGCAATAACGTTCATTTAAATTTCATCTTGTTTTTTGAAACAACGGGTTGCACTTTCAAGGAAATGATAATAGTTTGCATCCAGCATTTAGCGAGGACTAACCGATGTTGAATAATGGCTTATTGCAGTCTACTACGTCGCAGAAAACCAATGCCAACTATCTGGACAGGCAGAGCAGATTTGAATCCAATGTAAGAAGTTACCCGCGGAAGTTGCCATTGGCCATCGCCAAGGCACATGGCGTATGGGTCACTGATGTTGAAGGCACCACGTATCTGGACTGCCTGGCCGGTGCCGGAACACTGGCTCTGGGTCACAATCACGAAGCTATCATGGCCAGTCTCGACAGCTTCCTGACGTCTGGAATGCCGATGCACACCCTTGACCTGACCACCGCGGTCAAGGATGCCTTCAGCGAGACGCTGCTGAGCCTGCTGCCGGGCCAGGGACGCGATTACTGCCTGCAGTTCTGCGGGCCGTCCGGTGCCGATGCTGTCGAAGCAGCGATCAAGCTGGCCAAGACTGCCACCGGTCGCCATAACATCATCAGCTTTTCCGGCGCTTACCACGGCATGACTCACGGTGCTCTGGCATTGACCGGCAACACCGCGCCGAAAAATGCCGTCACCAACCTGATGCCCGGCGTGCAATTCCTGCCGTACCCTCATGAGTACCGGTGCCCGTTGGGTATTGGCGGTGAAGCCGGCACCGAGGCGCTGAGTTACTACTTCACCCAGTTCATCGAAGACGTGGAAAGTGGCGTGTCGCTCCCGGCCGCCGTGATTCTGGAGGCGGTGCAGGGCGAAGGGGGGGTCAATCCAGCGCCCGCTGCATGGCTGCAGCAGATTCGCGAAGTGACCCGCAAGCACGGCATTCTGCTGATTCTGGATGAAGTACAGGCCGGCTTCGGCCGTACCGGCAAGATGTTCGCCTTCGAACACGCCGGGATCGAGCCCGATGTCATCGTCATGTCCAAGGCAGTCGGTGGCGGCCTGCCGTTGGCCGTGCTCGGCTTCAAGCGCGAGTTCGACGCCTGGGCTCCGGGCAATCACGCGGGTACTTTCCGCGGCAATCAGATGGCGATGGCCACCGGCCTCGCGACCCTTGAAGTGCTGCAACGGCAAAACCTCGCTGCCCAGGCCGCAAAACGCGGTGACTGGCTCAAGGCACAGCTTGGCCTTTTGCAGCAACGTTATCCGATGATGGGCCAGGTGCGCGGACGCGGGCTGATGCTCGGCATCGAGATTGTCGATGAGCGCAAACCGGCGGACCGCCTCGGCAGCTTGCCAATGGACCCGGAACTGGCCGTTGCCATTCAGCAGCACTGTTTCAAACAGGGGCTGTTACTTGAGCGCGGCGGCCGAAATGGCAACGTGATTCGTTTGCTGCCGCCGCTGATCATTACCGAAGAACAATGCCAACTGGTCATACAGCGATTCGAGGACGCCCTCAAGGCTGCACTGGCCCAGTTGCGCAAGTAAGCAGTAATAGCAATGACGTTATCACCGCGCTTGAAACAGAACACGCACACAACGTTTGACTGAGCGAACCCATTGCACGTCGTGCAGAGATTATCAATTGGCTTGTTGCAGACAATAAGCCACACCGACAGTTAAGCCGTTGTGCCACAAGCGATAGATCAACGCTTGTTGCGACGTCACTTAAACAGTAAGCGTCAAGGCGACTGTGGAGCAGACATGACTAATACCGATCGCACCGTTTTATCAAACATGGTGAGCGAGCTGGCAACCACTCGTGCATTACTTAATTGCCTGATCAAGGAGTTCGCACTGCCTGAACAGTGCCTTCATTACACCTGGCCCCAGGGCATGCAAGGTATTGCGCCGGGCAGTTTCGTGGATGGCGGGCAATGGAAGGGCATTCCACTCACCATCAGCCTGCCCAATGAGCAGCAGTTTTTCGTGCTGGTGGACCGCCGCGACCATCTGGGCAGCCATCGTTACCTGTCCGATGTCTACGCACGCAACGGCAACAGTACCTGGCGCTGCCTGGCTTTTGCCGAATTTGCCCAGCAGTTGCTGACGGCGTGTGAGCACATGACCCGGGCCAGCAACGACGAACTGCTCGATCAGGTTCTGCAAAGCCAGCACCTGACCGCTGCCATCGTGGCGCACAACATGACCGGCCAGCACCCGGCACCGCTGAGCGGTTATCTGGCCAGCGAACAGGGCCTGTGGTTCGGCCATCCCAATCACCCGGCACCCAAGGCGCGTCTGTGGCCTGAGCATCTGGCGCAGGAGACCTACGCCCCGGAGTTTCAGGCGCAGACCGCGTTGCATCTGTTCGAAGTGCCGCTGGACGGGCTGCGAGTCACCTCCAATGGCTTGAGCGAAGCCGAGGTGATGTCAGGGTTCGCGGATCAATCGCGGGCCAGGCCCGGGCATGCGCTGATCTGCATGCATCCGGTACAGGCGCAATTGTTCATGCAGGACCGTCGCGTGCAAAGGCTGCTTGAGCTGGGGGACATCTCGGACCTGGGGGCCAGTGGCCTGCTGGCCAGCCCGACGGCTTCGATGCGCACCTGGTACATCGAAGGGCATGACTACTTCATCAAGGGCTCACTGAATGTGCGCATTACCAACTGCGTCAGGAAAAACGCCTGGTACGAACTGGAAAGCACGCTGATCATCGACGAATTGTTTCAGCGCTTGCAGCAGACACGGCCAGAAACCCTAGGCGGTCTGTCCACCGTGGCCGAACCCGGCTCCATGAGCTGGGCACCCAAAGGCGCCAGCGAGAGCGACGGCCACTGGTTCCGCGAGCAGACCGGCGCCATTCTGCGCGAGAACTTCTGTCGTCGTTCCGGCGCTGATTCAAGCGTGATGGCGGGCACCTTGTTTGCGCGTGATCTGCGTTCGCGGCCTTTGGTGCACGACTTCCTTGAGCGTTTCAACGGCGGTGAACTTGAGGACCCGCACCTGCTGGACTGGTTCGATGAATACCAGGCCTTGCTGCTGCGCCCGGTCATGGCGCTGTTCTTCAATCATGGCATCGTGATGGAGCCGCATTTGCAGAATGCGGTGCTGATTCACGATAACGGACGCCCTCAGCAGCTGCTGTTACGCGACTTCGAAGGCGTCAAGCTGACCGATGAACTGGGCATCAAGGCTATTCAGGTCGGTCTGCATCCGCGAATTCGGCAGTCATTGCTCTACACCCGCGAACAAGGCTGGAATCGCATCACCTATTGCCTGCTGATCAACAACCTGTCCGAGGCCGTGCTCGCCTTGAGCTGGGAGCGTCCGCACCTGGCGCCGCTGATGTGGCAGCGGGTCGAGCGGCAGTTGCAACGCATCCGCGACGAGTTGGTGCTACCTGCGCCAGAGCTGGACGCGCTGATTGCCGGCCAGTCGATTGCCTGCAAGACCAACCTCAAGGTTCGACTCGCCGCCAAGGCCGACCGTGAGGCCAACTATGTCCGCCTCGCCTCACCATGGGCCAAGGAGGCGCGTTATGCGTAAGTTGCCGGAAACCGTACTGGCCGCCATCAAAAAAGCTCAGGCACTGGAAACCGACCCGCTGGCGGCTTTCGTCTACGATCTGGATGCGTTGCAACAGCATGTCACTGATGTCATGGCCGCGCTGCCTGCGGGCGTCGAGCTGTATTACGCGATTAAAGCCAACAGCGAAGCATTGATGCTGGAAACCCTCGCGCCGCTGGTCAGTGGCTTTGAAATCTCTTCGGGGGGCGAGATCGAGCGTGTGATGGCCTGCCCGACACGCAAACCCTACGTGTTCTCAGGCCCTGGCAAGCTGGATTCCGATTTGCGCTCGGCGTTGCTGAACAAGGTTGAAGCCATCCATCTGGAAAGCCTCAACGAAATTGCGCGTCTGCAACAGCTGGCAGAAGAAACCGGGCGCGTGCAGCCGGTGTTTGTGCGCATTAACCCTCAGTTGCCAGCCGCGCAGTCGAGCAAGCTGGCGATGGCCGGCACCGCCACACCGTTCGGCATTGACGAAGCCGATCTGGCCGAAGCGGTCAGGCGCGTAGACAGCGCCAGCCACCTGACGCTCAAGGGGTTCCATGTACACGCCATGTCGCATCAGATGTCGGTTGAGCGTCATGAGCAGTTGCTGGATTTCTACCTGCAGCGCTGGCAGGAATGGAAAGCACTGGCCAGCTACCCGGAGCAGTTGACCCATTTCAACGTCGGCGGCGGCATTGGCGTCGATTATCTGAACAGTCAGCAGTTCGACTGGCAGCGCCTGTGCCGCTATCTGGAAAAACGCCTGGGCGAGCAGCGTGACGCGCCGATCCTGCGCTTTGAGCCAGGACGTTTCATCAGCGCCTATTGCGGCTATTACGCCATCGAGGTGCTGGACAGCAAAACCAGCCACGGCGAGCACTTTCTGGTCTGCCGCGGCGGCACTCACCAGTTTCGTCTGCCGGTTGCGCAAGGCCATGACCATCCGGTTATCCATGTGCCGTGTGCGCCAGCGACGGGCGCATCTGAGGAGCAGGCCTACACCGTGGTCGGCCAGTTGTGTACGCCAAAGGACGTATTGAGTCGCCGGCAGCCGCTCAAAGGCGTGAACATCGGCGATCTGCTGGTGTTGCCGCTGGCAGGGGCTTACGGCTACAACATCTCCCATGTCGATTTTCTCTGCCACCCAAGACCGGTACAGCACTTTGTGCGCAACGGCGAACGGGTTCGCACATGAGTCTGAACGTCCCACGCCGTTGGGTAGTGTTCAATGTGCTGCTCGGTACGCTGACTGTCAGCCTTAGCAATAGCTCGCTCAACCCGGCGCTGCCAACCTTCATGGAGGCGTTTCAGGTCGGTCCGTTGCTGGCCACCTGGATCGTTGCAGGGTTCATGACCAGCATGGGCATGACCATGCCGCTGACCAGTTTTCTCAGTCAGCGCATTGGCCGCAAACGCCTGTACCTGTGGGGCGTGGCGCTGTTCATCGGTGGCTCCCTGCTGGGCGCGCTGGCCAACTCCATCGCATTGGTGATCACTGCGCGAGTGGTGCAGGGCATCGCCAGCGGGTTGATGATCCCACTGTCGCTGGCGATCATTTTCTCCGTGTATGAAAAGCATGAGCGGGGCAGGGTGACCGGGCTCTGGAGCGCAGCGGTAATGCTCGCTCCGGCATTGGGGCCACTGTGCGGCAGCCTGATGCTGGAGTGGTTCAGCTGGCGCTCGCTGTTCCTGATGAATGTGCCCATCGGCCTGCTGGCCTTGCTGTTGGGCGTCGGCGTGCTGCCAGACTCGGAGCCTGTCGAGCGCAAACCGTTCGACCTGATCGGCTATTTGCTGGTTGCCTCGGGCATCGGCTTGCTGATGATCGCCATCAGCCGCATGCATCACGCCCAAGCGCTGCTCGACCCGTTCAATCAGGGCATGGTGCTGGTCGCCGTGGCCTGTCTGATTGCTTTCGTCAGGGTCGAGTTGAGTCGCAAGGCGCCGCTGCTGAATCTACGTCTGTTCAACCTGCGCGGTTACCGTCTGAGCGTGATCGTTGCCGTCGTGCAGTCGGTCGGCATGTTCGAATGCCTGGTCCTGTTGCCGCTGCTGGTGCAGACGGTACTGGGCTACAACCCGATCTGGACCGGCCTGGCCCTGCTGTGTACCGCCGCGTTCGCCAGCCTGTTCGGGCAGTGGGGTGGCAAGGCGCTGGACCGTCATGGTCCGCGCACCGTAGTCGCCATCGGCCTGCTGCTGACCGGTGCTTCAACCCTGGCGCTGGGCATGCTCAAGGCGGATACGGCGATCGGCGTGGTGTTCGTGCTGATGATGATTCGTGGCACAGGCCTCGGGCTGTCCTACATGCCGGTGACGACGGCTGGACTCAATGCCTTGCCTGAGCCGATGGTCACGCAGGGCGCTGCGATGAACAACATTTCCCGCCGTCTTGTGGCGTCGCTGGCAATTGTCATCGCCTCGCTGTGGCTGGAATTTCGCCTGAACACTGCGGGACCGGCCGCCACGCCTTCGGCCATCAATGAAGTCTTCATTGCCACCGGCCTGCTGATCCTGCTGGCACTGCCGTGTGCCTGGCGTTTCCCCCTTAACGACGAACGCACCGAGGCACAGCCCGGCGCGGTCGAACCCCGATAATTTTTCGTTCGAGGTATGAACATGGCTACCCCTTTACCGCTGAAACGCAACACCGTTTCACCCTCAACGGCCACCGGTGCCTGGCTGGCTGATATCAACCCCGAGCGCTACCAACAAGTACAGCGCCGGGTAATCGGTCAATTGCTGCAAACCTTGCTGTACGAGGCTGCACTGCCTTATCGATGCGAGCCGCTGGACGATCATCGGCATCGTTTCACCGTCGCTGTCAGTGATGGCGTGGAGTACCACTGCGAAGGCCTGCTGAGTGCCAGCTTTGAGCTGATCCGCCTCGATCACGCCACCCTTGAACGCTTGAGCAGCGCAGGTGAGCGTAGCGTGCCGGATGTGCATCTGGCGTTGACCGAGCTGCTCAGCCCGTTCAAGGACAGCCCGCATCTGGCACGCTTCATCCAGGAAATCGAGCAGACCCAGCTCAAGGACCTGCAAGCGCGCAGTCAGGGTTATCAGCCCGCAAAACCCGCACATGAGCTGGACGTTGACGCTTTGGAGCAGCACTTCATGGACGCCCACAGCTACCACCCGTGCTACAAGTCACGGATCGGTTTTTCGTTGGCTGACAACCGTCACTACGGGCCCGAATTTGCCACGCCGTTCGGGGTGGTCTGGCTGGCAGTGGCGAAGTCGAGCGCGTCGGTCGGTCATTCGCGCAACATGGATTTCCAGGCGTTTGTCCGCCAGGAGCTGGGCACACAGCGCTGGCAGGAAATTTCCCGGGACCTGGCCGCGCAGGGCAAATCCATTGACGATTATCAACTGATGCCAGTGCATCCGTGGCAATGGGACAACGTCACGGTGTCGACTTTCTACCCGGAACTGGCCAGCGGCGAGCTGGTTTACCTGGGCACCTCTACCGACGTCTACAAGGCTCAGCAGTCGATTCGTACACTGGCCAATGCCAGCCAGCCCAAACGACCTTACGTCAAACTGGCGATGAGCATGACCAACACCTCCAGCACGCGCATTCTGGCGCGGCATACGGTGCTCAATGGTCCGATCATCACCGACTGGCTGCACCAGTTGATCGCCACCGACAGCACTGCGCGTGCGCTGGATTTTGTGATTCTCGGCGAAGTTGCCGGTGTCAGTTACGACTATCGCCACCTGCCGGAAGCGCGCTCGGCGCAGACTTACGGCACGCTGGGTGCAATCTGGCGCGAAAGCCTGCATCAGTACCTCAAGGACGATGAGCAGGCCGTACCGTTCAATGGCTTGAGCCATGTGGAAAACCGTTATGGCGACGGCGCGCAGGCACCGTTCATCGATGCGTGGATCCGCCAGTACGGCCTCAAGGAATGGACCCGGCAATTGCTGCAGGTCACGGTGCCTCCGATCATCCATATGCTCTACGCCGAAGGCATCGGCATGGAGTCTCACGGTCAAAATATCGTGCTTATCGTCAAGCAGGGCTGGCCGCAGCGTATCGCCCTCAAGGACTTCCACGACGGTGTGCGTTACTCACCCGCGCATCTGGGCCGCCCTGAACTGTGTCCGGAGCTGGTCCCGCTGCCCGACAGCCACGCGAAACTCAACCGTAACTCGTTCATCATTACCGATGACGTGAATGCGGTACGCGACTTCTCCTGCGACTGTTTCTTCTTCATCTGCCTGGCCGAAATGGCGATCTTCCTGCGCCAGCAATACCAGCTGGATGAGGCGCTGTTCTGGCAGATGACCGCCGACGTCATTCTCGACTACCAGCGTGCGCACCCGCAGCATCGCGAGCGCTTCGAGCTGTTTGACGTCTTCGCACCGTCCTATGAAGTGGAAGAACTGACCAAGCGCCGCCTGCTGGGTGACGGTGAGCGTCGCTTCCGCTCGGTGCCTAACCCGCTGCATACCTACAGGCCGCAATGATGCTGAGGACCAATACACTCAAGAGCAGACTTGGCAGCGGACACCCTGTGTACGGGCTGATCAGTTCGATCCCGGCCCCGGCCGCCATCGAGTTGATCGCCGAGGCCGGTTTCGACTTCGTGATCATCGACATGGAACACGTGCTGATCAACCCGGAAACCGTGGAGAACATGATCCGTGTTGCAGAGAGCTACGCCCTCACGCCATTGGTGCGGGTCGCCGATCTCAATCCGAAAACCCTGCTGCGCCTGCTCGATGGCGGTGCGCAGGGCATCGTTTTGCCGATGATCGAGAGCCCCGAGCAACTGGCGGATGCCATTGCCGCCTGCAAGTACCACCCGCTGGGCCGCCGCAGCCTCAACGCCGGTCGTCCCGGCTCGTTCGGCAAGCACAGCCTGGCGCAGTACGTGGAAGCTGCCAATCAACAGATCATGGTAGTGGCGATGATCGAAAGCGCCGAAGGCGTGCGCCGCGCCGCCGAGATTGCCAATGTGCCTGGGCTGGACATGATTCTGGAGGGGGCCGCAGACCTGTCGCAGTCATTGGGCATGCCGTGGCAGATCGATCAACCCGATGTACAACAAGCGTTGCTGGCCACCTGGCAAGCCACCAAGGCAGCAGGCGTCGCCTATTGCACCATTCCCCGGAAAGACGGCGACGCTGCCCGCTGGCAGGCTCGCGGCGTCAATGCCTTTGTCCTCGGCGATGAGCGCGGCATTGCCTTTCGCGCACTTCAGGCGCGTCTGGCCCAACATTCAGCAGAAGGAAAATAATCCGATGAACTTCACTTCACTCGCCGCTGACCTGGTCATGCAGGATCTGGTCGATTGCCTGCTGGCTGAAGATTTCTTTGGCCGCGAGCCATTGAGCCTGCAGGACACCGCTCACTGGCAAGCGCGCCACCCGCAAGCCCCAAAACTTGAAGGGCAGAGCAGCACACAGCAAATCTGGGAATGGTGCTGCGATGACTCGGAGCAGCGCTTCATCAGCGTCGCGCTGCGCCCAGGCATTACTCAACAATGGGAGAAAGTGCCCGGCACGCCGGTGCTGGGCCGTCAGGTTGAGCGCTGGACGCAGTTGTCCCCGGAAGAGTTCATGAAATGGGTGTTTGCCGGTAAAGCAACGCTGCTTCAGGACAGCGAGCGTCAGGACAATGAAAAGGGCATAGCGCTGTTTCTGGATGTATTGCGCATCAGTGTCTGGCAGACCGCGTTGTCGCTGGACCATAAAGTCGACGAGCACAACCTGATGGCACAGGACGGCGCTACGTTCTTCAGGACGATGGAGCAGTGGGCTTCGCTGCGTGATCGCCCATACCATCCACTGGCCAAAGCCAAGCAAGGGTTGAACGAGCAGGAATACCAGCAGTATCAGGCCGAGTTTGCCCGGCCGGTGGCGCTGAACTGGGTCGCCGTCGACAAAACCTTGCTGCAATGCGGTGACGGAGTAGGGGATTTGAACGAATCTTTCCCTACCCGCCACCTGCTGCCAGAGAATCTGCAAGCAGTCCTCAAGCAGGAACTGCAACAGCGTGGCATTGCCGACAGTCACGTTGCGCTGCCGGTTCATCCGTGGCAATTCGAGCATGTTCTGCAGGTCCAGCTGGGCGATGCGTTCGCCAGGGGCGATTGCCAACGTCTGGCCTTCAGCGAGGCCGCGGTATACGCCACCTCATCGCTGCGTTCGATGACGCCGTGCTTCGACAGCCCCGATTACCTCAAATTGCCCATGGCGATCTATTCGCTCGGCGCGTCCCGCTACCTGCCAGCAGTGAAAATGATCAATGGCGGGCTGAGTGAAAAACTGTTGCGTCAGGTTGTCGACAAGGATGAAACCCTCAGCCGCTCGCTGCACCTGTGCGATGAGCGCAAATGGTGGGCGTTCATGCCACCCCAGGCCACTCTGTTCGACGAAGGTCCCCGGCACCTTTCGGCGATGGTGCGAGGCTATCCGGCAGCCTTGCTCGACGATCCGGACTGCCGCCTGCTGCCGATGGCGGCGCTGGGTACACCGTTGCCAGGCAGCAATCGGCATTTCTTCGATGAGTGGATGGACTATCGCGACCTGCCGCGCAATCAGGCTTCGGTACTCACGCTGTTCCGCGAGCTGAGCCACAGTTTCTTCGACATTAACCTGCGCATGTTCCGCCTGGGCATGCTCGGCGAGGTTCATGGCCAGAACGCAGTCATGGTCTGGAAAGCCGGCGAAGCACAAGGGCTGTTGTTGCGCGACCACGACTCGTTGCGTATTTTCGTGCCCTGGCTTGAGCGTAACGGCATGCGCGACCCGGAATATCGAATCAAGAAAGGCCATGCCAATACGCTTTATCATGACCGCCCTGAAGACCTGTTGTTCTGGCTGCAGACACTGGGCATTCAGGTAAACGTGCGGGCAATCATGGATACTCTTGCCCAGGTGTATGAGGTACCGGTAACAGCGCTGTGGACGGTATTGCGCGATGTTCTGGATAATCTCATTACAACCATCGAATTTGACGACGAGGCGCGTGCCATGATCAGGCATCAACTGTTCGAAGCCCCCAACTGGCCGCAGAAACTCTTGCTTACACCCATGATCGAGCGCGCAGGCGGGCCGGGCAGCATGCCGTTCGGCAAGGGCGAGGTGGTCAACCCGTTCCACAGGTTGCGCCGTGCAACCTGACCAACCTTTGCATCCTTCGCGGCGCACGGTATTGCGCCTGTCATTGGGGTTACTGGCGCTGCCCGGCATTGCCTGGGCAGAGCCATTGCGTGCAACGCCACCAAGAGTCGTCACGCTGTTTCAGGGGGCGTCCGACAGCGCCGTGGCCCTGGGCGTGACGCCGTGCGGCGTGGTGGATTCCTGGAGCGAAAAACCGATGTACCGCTACCTGCGCCCGGCGCTGGCGGCGGTGCCGCATGTGGGCCTGGAAACCCAGCCTAGCCTTGAAGATATCGTGCTGCTCAAGCCCGATCTGATCGTCGCATCACGCTTTCGCCATCAACGCATCGCGCCGTTGCTTGAGCAGATCAGCCCCGTGCTGATGCTGGAAGAGGTGTTCGAGTTCAAGCGCACCCTGGCGATGATGGGCGCTGCCATGCTGCGTCAACAGCAGGCCATGGACCTGCTGGGCCAATGGCAACAGCGTGTGACGGCGGTGCGCAGCCGGTTGCAGGAGAAGTTTGCCGGGCGCTGGCCGATCACCGTGTCGGTGCTCGACATTCGTGAAGATCATATCCGCAGCTATCTGCCTGCCAGCTTTGCAGGTTCGGTGCTGACCGAACTGGGCTTCGCCTGGACGCCCGCTGCCCGCGAAGCAACGGGCGTTTCCCTTAAACTCAGCAGCAAAGAGAGTTTGCCTGTGGTCGATGCCGACCTGTTTTTCATTTTTCAGCGCGCGGACAGCAAAGCCGCGCAGCAAAACTACGACAAGCTGGTCCGACACCCGTTCTGGCAACAGTTGCGCGCGGCGCAGGACGGCCAGGTATGGCGCGTGGATGCCGTTGCCTGGAGCCTGTCCGGTGGCATTCTGGGTGCCAACCGCATGCTCGATGAAATCGCTCGCGTGGCCATGGCGGATAGTCCCTCATGACCGCTGCGGTAAAACTGGGTCTGGGACTGTTGGTGTTGATAGCGTGCATGGGATTGAGCCTGGCAACCGGAGCCACCTGGATATCGCCCTCTGCGATTGTCCGCAGTGTGTGGCAGCCCGATGCGCTTAGCACTATCGAGCATGTGCTGCTCGATACGCGCCTGACGCGAACCCTGATGGCCATCGCCGTGGGTTCCAGTCTGGCGGTTGCTGGCGCGCTGATGCAGGCACTGACGCGCAACCCGCTGGCCTCGCCCGGTCTGTTCGGCATCAATGCCGGGGCGACGTTTTCGATCATTGCCTGTTCGTCGTTGTTTGCGCTTTCGTCCATGAGCCAGTGGCTGTGGTGCGCGTTCATTGGCGCGGCGGTAGCAGGGACTATTGTCTGGATAATCGGCAACCGCGGGCAGGGCAGTCTCAACCCATTGCGAATTGTGTTGGCCGGTGCGGCTATCACCGCGCTGTTTACCGCGTTCAGTCAAGCGTTGCTGGTGGTCAATCAGGACGGTCTGGACACCGTATTGTTCTGGCTGGCCGGTTCCTTGTCGGAACGCGATCTGGCCACCGCCGCGCCATTACTGGTATGCGTAGTTGTGGCACTGGCCGGGTCACTGGTGCTGGCCGGGCAGGTCAACGTGCTCAACACCGGAGAAGCCATCGCAACCGCACTGGGCCAGCGTACAGGGTTGATTCGCCTGCTGATGAGCATCGTGATCATTGCCCTGGCGGGCAGTGCCGTGGCGTTGGCCGGGAGCATTGGTTTCATCGGGCTGCTGGTGCCGCACATGGTACGCAAGACACTGTCCATCGATCATCGCTGGCTGCTGCCCGGCTGCGCGTTGCTGGGCGCAACGCTGTTGCTGCTGGCCGATACGCTGGCGCGGGTGGTGATCGTGCCTCAGGAAGTGCCGGTGGGCGTGATGACTGCACTGTTCGGCGCGCCGTTCTTTATTGCGCTGGTTCGCCGGGGGGCACGTTATGGATAGGCATCTGACCCTGCGCTACTGCGGTTTTTCCCGGCAGTTCAGCCTGACTGCATTGATACGTCTGTTGATCGGCGCAACGCTGACATTGCTGATCGCTCTGGGCTCGCTGGCCGTGGGCAAAATCAACCTGTCGCCCGCGACCCTTTTGAATGTTTTTACCGGTCAGGCGGATGCAAGTCTGG
This sequence comes from Pseudomonas syringae group sp. J254-4, assembly GCF_032586855.1. Taxonomy (NCBI): domain Bacteria; kingdom Pseudomonadati; phylum Pseudomonadota; class Gammaproteobacteria; order Pseudomonadales; family Pseudomonadaceae; genus Pseudomonas; species Pseudomonas syringae group sp. J254-4. The sequence goes on from NZ_JAWHOO010000021.1 coordinate 23,622, forward strand.
TCTTCATCGTCGAACAACTGCGCATGCCCCGGCTGGTGCTGGCAGCACTCGTCGGCGCGGCACTGGCGGTGTCCGGGCTGATCCTGCAAAGCATCATCCGCAATCCGCTGGCTTCGCCGGACCTGTTGGGTATCACCAGCGGTGCCAGCGCGGCGGCAGTGCTGTATCTGTCATTCTTCTCGGCTGCTTTGGGGGCGCAATTTCTGCCCTTGGCGGCGATCTGCGGTGCAGGTCTTGCCGCACTGGTCATCTATCTGCTGGCGTGGAATCAGGGCGCTTCACCATTGCGCATGGTGCTGATCGGGGTAGGGGTGTCGGCCCTGCTGGCAGCAGTGACGACGTTCGTTCTGGTGTTCAGCCCGCTGACCACCACCTTGTCGGCTTATGTCTGGCTGACCGGGAGCGTGTATGGTGCCAGTTGGCCGGAGCCCCGCGCCCTGGCGGGCTGGCTGGCGCTGACTTTACCGCTGCTGGTGCTGCTCGCCCGCCAGGTGCGCATGCAGCAGCTCGATGATGATCTGGCTCAGGGCATCGGTGTGCGCGTGCAATGGCTGCGCGCCGGGCTGCTGCTGGTGAGTGTTGCGCTTGCAGGTCTGGCGGTTGCGTGGGGCGGGGCGATTGCCTTTGTCGGCCTGATTGCGCCGCACATTGGCAAACGCCTGATGCCACCGGGGTTTACCGGGCAGGCGCTGATGGCGGCGCTGATCGGTGCCAACCTGGTAATGCTCGCCGACCTGGCCGGGCGCACGCTGTTCCTGCCGCTGGACCTGCCCGCAGGGATTTTTGTCGCGGTTCTGGGCACACCGTTTTTTCTCTACTTATTGATCAACCAGCGGCATTAAGGAATTACGGATGGCGTCAATCGCAACCCATGACCTGACCCTGAGTTACCAGCGGCAGGTGATCATCGACAGCCTTGATCTGCAGTTGCCCGCGGGCCAGGTGACCGTGCTGATCGGCAGTAACGGTTGCGGCAAAAGCACCTTGCTCAAATCCCTGGCGCGTCTGCTCAAGCCGCAGCAGGGCACTGTGGTGCTCAACGGTGCCGATATCCACCAGAAATCCACTGCTACGGTCGCGCGCGAACTGGCGATTCTCCCGCAAATGCCAAGCGCGCCAGAGGGCATCAGCGTACGTCAACTGGTGGCGCTGGGCCGTTATCCCTATCAGAACTGGATGCAGCAATGGTCCGTTCAGGATGAAGCCATGGTCGAACGGGCACTGGCGCAGACCGGTATGCAGGAACTGGCCGAGCGGCCCGTTGATGCCCTGTCAGGCGGCCAGCGTCAGCGCGCGTGGATCGCCATGACGCTGGCCCAGGATACCGACATCGTATTGCTGGATGAGCCGACGACCTTTCTCGACCTGGCTCATCAGATTGAAGTGCTGGACTTGTTACGCGACCTCAATCGCCAGGAAGGCAAGACCATCGTCATGGTCCTGCATGATCTGAACCTGGCTTGCCGTTATGCCGATCACATGGTCGCCGTCCACGAGCGCACCGCCTTCGCCCAGGGGCGTCCGGCCGACATCCTCAGTGAAGCACTGGTCAAGCAGGTCTTCGGCCTTAATTGCCGGATCATCGCCGACCCGTTCTTTGGTACGCCGCTGTGCATTCCCTTTGGCCGGGAACTGCCGCAATGAGCCTGGCACAGGCTTTCAGCGAGCCCGAATGGGCACTGCTGTCCGGGGCGTTGCGCCTTAAACACGCAGTTGACCGCGATACCCGCTCGTTGCCAGCCAGTGCGTTGCTGGACGAAAACGTGTGCGAACAATTGCTTGCAGCATTGGGGCCGGTCATCGGCTCTCCGACGCAGGCGATCACCGCGTCACTGCTGGCCAAGCGCTTTTCCTTCCTGAGCACCGGTGCCTGCCTGTACGCCATGTCGGTCTACGACAAGGGCTTGATCCTGTCGCTGGACAACAGCGTGATCGAATACGCACACGATGACGGCCTGTGGACCTCTTCAATGCCCTTGGACGACGTAGCACCTGTGGGTTATGAACCGGGTACCCGCGAGGCGTGGCGGGAGGTGATTGTCGGCACCTTGTTCCGCGACCTGCTGCAGCCGCTGTGGGAGACCTTCAACCGTATCACTGGCATTTCCCGGCGCATCCTCTGGGAAAACACCGCCGTACGTGTCTATTCGCTGTACGACAAACGCATGGAAAAGGTTGAAGATCCGGCGATTCGACAGCGCTATGAAGCCGATTTCGACTGGCTGCTGAATCAGGCCGACCCGGCGCTGTTCGGCCTGAACTACAACCCGTTGAAACATTTCCGCCGGCCACCGGTTTTACTGGAAGCCGAAGGCAAAAGCATCCGTTTTCGACGCACCTGCTGCTTCTATTACGACGCCAGCAACCCCGTCGAGTATTGCTCGACCTGCCCGTTATTGAGGCCAAAAAAATGTCGATGAACAAGCACATTGCACACCGCCAGCAACAGCTCAGCGACGCCGTGATAGAGCAATACCGGGGCATTGCCGCCTCCACCATCGGCCACCTGACCGACAGCGGCTATCTGCCAGGGATCAGACCGCTGTTCGACGGCGCTCGACTGGTCGGCAACGTGGTTACAGTCAAAGTAGAGCTGCCCGACGGCAGCATCCTGCGCGATGCATTGCTTAACAGTCTGCCTGGCGACGTGCTGGTCATTGAATGCGTCGGTGACGATCATTGCGCCTGCTGGGGCGAACTGCGTACCCTGACCGCGCTCATCAAAGGCCTGGCTGGCGTAGTCATCTCAGGTGCGGTTACCGACATCGCCGCCTTACGCGAACATCGTCTGCCGGTATTCAGCCGAGGTATCAGTGCGGTAACCACGCGAAGTCTGGGGGAACGTGGTGAACTCAATGGGCCGATCAATATCGGTGGGGTTGTCGTTAATCCGGGAGACATTGCCATTGGCGATGACGACGGAGTGTTCATCCTGAGTGCGCAGCAGGCGAGTGAGTTGTTGCCTGGGTTGCTGGCCAAGGAACAAGCGGACCATGAGAAACGGGAGGAGTTTTTGCGACGACTGGACAGGGATAAAGCACCTGCTGCCGGTTAGCACATTAATCCAGCAGAGACGCATTCTTGAGTAGATCATACAGCCCTTCAGGTACAAGCGTAGATTCACGGGTAAAACTGGAGCCAGAATGCCACGCGGCCTTGAAAGTTGCCCCGTCGCTTTCAAGGCCGTCCAGCCAGGGCTTCTTATAGATTTCTGCGTCGTCAAATCTTGCATCGTAGACCTGCACGATCTCGTGCCCTCGCTTGCCCGCGTAGGTAAAAATGCTCTCCAACGTGCCAATCAACCGAACGTTGCTGATCGAAAAGCCCAGTTCTTCATACACTTCCCGGACCACGGCATCGATACTCCGTTCGCCAAATTCAATGCCTCCGCCAAGAGGGCGAAAAAGCGTTTGCTTTGCAACGACGTCGTGAAATTCGTTGACCAGTATTTTTCCCTGGTGGTGAAAGACGCAAAGAGCGAGGGCACGAATGCGCGGTTCTGACATGAATAAATCTCCTTTCCAGCCTTCTGCATGACTATACACAGACGCCATCAGCGTGTTGTTCAGCTATTATTCAGGTGAATAGCTGATTGACAACCAGCTTACAGCTTCATTTCATGCGAACTTGTAATTAATCGTTATGCATTAACCGTTATCGTACGACCAAAAAGGCAACTTGGATCCCAAATAAGACTTCAGAATGTATACCAGGTTTTTCCGGCGTTTAGTTGGCGGGGCGCTAAAGATTTCGCTTCTATGACCGATGAAGGTGGCAAGCCCAAACTGTCCCGGATAGCCGCAATGTTTAACTCTCAGTTGAAAAAAACCAACAAGGCATTGGAGCGCCGCCTCGCCATGCTTGAACAGGCAGGGCAAATTCTGAATCTGGAGACAGTTGCCGCCGTTCTGGACGGGGCGGGCAAAGTGCAGTCAGTCAATGCCTTGTTCGAGACAGAGCTGAGCTATGCACAAGCCGAGATTGCCGGGCGCAGTCTTTCTGAACTGAGCCCGCCAGAACTGAGCGGTGATGTTCACCAGAAGCGCGCCCTGGCGGCTATTCGGGACGGCAAACATTTCAGCGGCACCTTGCGCCTGGTCAGCAAAACAGGGGCCATGGTGTGGTTGAGAACCGTGGTCGTTCCCTTTAAGAACGAAACCGGCGGCGTGGAGCAGATCACGCTGTACTCAAGCGTTTTGACGCGCACCATTGAAGCCTCTCGCGAGAACGAAGCCCTCGTGAACGCGCTGCAACGGTCCACCGCTGTTATTGACTTCACCCTCGATGGAATAGTCATTACAGCCAATGACAACTTTCTGAAAGCAATGGGTTACGAGTTACATCAGATAAAGGGAAAACATCACAAAATGTTTTGTTTGCCTGAAGAGTCTGCCTCCGACGCCTATACGCTGTTTTGGGAAAGGCTGCGTCGGGGTGAATTTATCGTTGACCGTTTCCGGCGCGTCGACAAGTCCGGTCGTGATGTATGGCTGGAAGCGTCCTATAACCCGATTACCGACGCCAATGGCAAGCTCTATAAAATCGCCAAGTTTGCGACGGTGATTACTGAACAGGTTGAGCGTGAGAAAGCTGTCGCTGAAGCGTCGGAGATGGCCTATCAAACATCTATCGATACCGACGGCAGTGCACAGCAAGGCCGAAAAGTCATCAAGGACACCCTGCAGATGCTGGGCCAACTGACAATTTCGATGGAAGAGGCCACGCGGGGCATCGAGGCACTGGACTCTCAAAGTCAGGTCATTGGAACGATCATAAAAACCATCAGTGGAATCGCCGAACAAACCAACCTGCTTGCGTTGAACGCAGCTATTGAAGCCGCGAGGGCGGGCGAACAGGGCAGGGGGTTCGCGGTGGTGGCCGACGAGGTACGCCAGTTGGCCTCCCGCACGACCAAAGCGGCAGAAGAAATCGTAAACGTCGTGAAGACCAATCAGAGCCTTGCTTCAGATGCCGTGGGTGTGATTGTGCGTAGTACCGAGCAGGCTTCCGAGGCGCTGGTGCTGGCTAACGATGCAGATCGTGTCATGCAGGAAATCCAGCAAGGCGCCAACACCGTAGTTCGAGCCGTCAGTCGGTTTGTCGATCAGCGCTCGAGTTAGTTGCAAACGGCGGAACACTATCGAGCCCGGTAGTGTTCCCGGTCATCATCCTGGCAAGGGGCAATAGGGCTTAGCGAATGCCGGTAAGCGTGAAGTCTGGCGACCGCTGAACTGCCTGCAGTCGTACACCTGCCGTCATTCGAGCGTAGCGTTCATGTCATTCATTCGCAGTCCGCACATGGTTCGTAAATACCTTTACACCCTGTTGTGGCTTTACCTGTTTTCTATTTTTTTGTTGGCCATGGCGTGGGAATTCAAGCTTGAGTCCTTCGCTATGTACGCCATGAACTTGCCGTATGATCAAGACTTCGAAGATGCCGAGCGTTGGCGTTTTGTATTGACGTCGACCGGGTTTGCGTTGCTGTCGATGGTCGTACCGTTCATTCTTTTGAAGCGCCTGATGCAACGCTTGCAAGACAGCTACAACGACTTGCTGAAGTCGCAGGCGCTCAGCGACTCTCTGGCCCGTCACGATCCTTTGTCTGGCCTGCTCAATCGGCGCGTGTTTCACGAGCAGCTGGTTGCGCGCCTGGAGCAGCCATCTTCGCAAACCGCCGTTTTCCTGATCGATCTGGATAAATTCAAGCTGATCAACGACACCCACGGGCATGCAGTGGGAGACGCGGCGATTTGCGCCGTTGCGGAAAGTCTGCGAGACGCGACAATAGGGTGGCAGGCTTCCGTAGCTCGACTCGGCGGGGACGAGTTCGGTCTGGCGGTCAGTGGTGACTTCAGTCAGGTTGAACTGGCAACGCTGGCTGAAAGTGTGTTGGCTAAAATCGCAGAGTCCAGTGCGAATTTTCCGCGTTTAGCGCTTAGTGCGACCCTGGGCATTGCAATTGCGCCGTTGGACGGTTCGGATGCCGACATCCTGCTGCAGCATGCCGACAGCGCCATGTACAGAGGCAAGAACGGCGGCCGCGCCACGTTTAACTTTTATGAAGTCAGTTTCGAGCGCGAACAACGCCAACAGGAGTTGTTCGCGCAGGAATTGAGACAGGCTATTGAGGAAAAAAAAATCCAGCCGTTCTATCAGCCTATTGTCAATCTTCCGGAGCAACGCCTCGCAGGGTTCGAACTATTGGCGCGATGGCTGCACCCCGAGCGCGGAATTATCATGCCGCTTGACTTCATACCCGTGGCAGAACAGCTGGGGCTAATCAAGCAGCTCACTGAAAGTCTCCTGCTTCAGGCCTTCGATCAGGCGCGTGACTGGCCGAGCGATTTTACGCTGGCCATCAACGTCACTTCATTGATGATCGAAAGTGTCGATTTTCCCGACTGGTTGGCGCACGTGGCCAGCGAAGGTAAATTCCCACTGAGACGGCTGGAAGTGGAAGTGACGGAAAATGCCCTTGTGGCCAACGTCGACAGTGCACGCCTGAACCTGGAGCGCTTGCGCGCTATGGGTGTGAGCGTAGCGCTGGACGATTTCGGTACGGGCTATTCAGGGCTTTATCATTTGACCAAACTGGCCATCGACAAGATAAAAATCGATAGATCGTTCTTTGATACGACTCTTGAGAACCAGAATGAGATGGTCAAGGCCATCCTCGCTCTGGGTAAAAGTCTGCGCATGAAAATCACCGCCGAGGGAGTCGAGCAAGAGGGGCTGGCAGACTGGTTAGCCTCCCATGAGTGCGATTTTGCTCAAGGTTACTTGTTCGGACGGCCCTTGCCTTTGGCCCAGGTGACAGCGTTGCTGGCAATGGCCGAGCCCGACGGGCCGGTAAGGGCGCGAGCCATTGCCGGGTAGCGCGAACGTTGGGCGCACGGGATATGGCGCCCCACTAATGGCAAGCTACATCGCCCGCCGAAGCGTAATCCGGGTCAACTCCGAAGGCTGGCCAAGACGAATGGCAAATCCGGGCCAGAGTGCGGTGCCGTTGTTGACGTACAGCTGCATCCCGCCGACATCATAAAGTCCCGACACAAATCCCCCGTTGGCCAGGGCCAGCAGGCGGTGAAGACCGAAGATCATTCCGCCATGGGTATGGCCGGAAAGTTGTACAGCAACGCCTTTAGCCGCAGTTTCTCGCGCGTTTCTGGGTTGATGGTCGAGCAGGATGATCGGGGTGTCTTTTGCGATGCCTGCTATGGCTTTTTCAACGTCTGGCGCGGGGAAGCCGGTCTTTGGTGCGGTCACATCGGTGACCCCGGCCAAAGCGATCCGTGCGCCGTCGCGCTCGATCAGGGTGTGGCTGTTGGCGAGTGGCACCATCCCCAGCGAGACAAAGTGCTGCATCCACGTCTGGTTGTCGAAAAAGTACTCATGATTACCGGGTATGACATACACGCCGTCCGGTGCCCGTAAATCGCGTAAAGCCTCGACATCCTGCTTTCGGTCGCTGAGCGAGCCATCGATCAGGTCGCCGGTGATGACGATCAGATCCACTCCCAGCGCATTCGACTGCTGCACCACCGCCTGTGTCCACGGCGCGTCAAACAGGCGACTGATATGCATGTCAGTCAGCTGCAATACCTTGTAGCCCTCGAATTGCACAGGCAGGTTTTTGATCGCGATCTGGATATCTTTCACAGGTGGCACGCGCACGGCCTGCTGCACGCCGATTGCCGCCAGCACCAGGGCCGCCACACCGATGACGTAGCGCAGATTGGCCGGAATGGTCAGTATTTTTCGGCGCAGCAACATCGTCAGCAACGTTCCGATATCGACGATGATTTGCAACACCGCAAGCAACAGGATCGCGCCAAACGCCCAGTTGAACAGCATCACAAGGTCGCGTGGAAATTCCGGCGAGAACACGCTTCCGGAGGAAAACCGGCAATACAGGTGATATTGCGAGGCTAGAACAAGCAGCAGAGCAACGGCAATTCTGGTTGATAGCGCCCACGGCATTGGCCACAAGAACCTGGCGATAACGTACAGGCAGGGCAGGCTGAACATAACGTGAAACATCAAAGCGCTCCTTTAGTCATCCGCCGATAGTAACGGCTCGCCTCTCGAGGCGTCGACCGATGGGTTCCGAGTCAGTTGACTGGGGTTTTCCTCACTTGATTCATAAGCGGATGAAGCAACACCCGATACTGGAAACGTGGTTGGGGCGCTTTCGGCTGCGGGCCCGGCTTTGCTCGCGATGATCCCCTCATGACGCGGATTTTCAGGGCCTGGCGCATTGACTGAGAACGTTGGAATGGCAGGAAGTGGCATCCATAAATAAATGTATAGATGCATTAAGCATCCTAATCGCAAAAAGCCATCTCTCAATTGACGCTACGGTCCGCACTCATGGTTAATGGCTGCAACGCTATTCAACGTAGGGTTCGCCGCCATGCTCAGATTCCCATCTCGTCTAAACGCTGTTCTCGGAGCCTTGACCGGGCTGGCTTTGCTGATCGGTGCAAATGCCGCAATGGCGGGCCAGACGTTACGTTTAGCCCACGCCTCAAGCTCCAGCAGCCTGATCAATCAGGCGATGACACGTTTTGCTGCCGAGGTCAGCGCTGAGACCAAGGGCGAATTGAACGTACAGGTCTATCCCGACGGGCAATTGGGTGACGAAGCGCCTATTGTCGATTCGGTCGGCGCAGGAGCCATCGACATTGGCCTGGGCGGCTCGACTGACGGCATTGATCCACGCCTGAATGCGCTGTCGCTGCCATTTCTGTTCGAAGATTCGGTCGCCGTGCATGCCTACCTCGATAGCGCAGCCGGCAAGAAATTCCTCAGCATGGGCCAGGATCATGGCTTCGTCATGCTCTCGGCGCTGGACTCTGGCTTTCGCCAGTTCGCCAACAGCAAACACCCGATACTTCAGCCCGCAGACCTCAGCGGCCTGAAAATACGTACGCCGCCTAACCCCGTGATCCTGGCAACCATCAAGCAACTGGGCGGTCTGGGGCAGTCGATTCCGTTTGGCGAGGTTTATACCTCGCTGCAATCGGGTGTAGTGGACGGTGTCGAGCCCGAGCTGCGCGATTTTTACGACCAGAAGTGGTACGAGGTCGCCAAATATGTCTCGCTCTCGAACTACGTGTGGTCGGCTAACTTCTGGTTCATCAACAAGGACAAGTACGAAAGCCTGAGCGCAACTGATCGGGCTGCTCTCGACAAGGCCGTGGTAGACACCACAGCCTGGTATCGCTCGCAGCTGGAAGCGGTGTACAGCAAGATTCAGCAGGAAATGCAGGGCAAAGGCGTGAAGTTCAATGACGTCAACCCGCGTCCATTCCGCGAGTTGAGCAACCCGGTGTATGCCCAGTTCGGCAAGGTCTGGGGCGAAGACTTCGTCAGCCAGCTGCGGCACGACGCGCAAGGCGAGTGACGCCATGTCTATCAGCCCGCATCCCGACCAACCACCCAGCAGCCTGGCTGAACGCTGCCTTGCTGTATTCGGCTCGCTGATGTTCGCCGTGACCTTTCTGTCCATTCTGGCGGGCGTCCTCTCGCGTTACCTGAATCTGCATGGCTTCGAATGGTCGTTCGAGATCGCCACCATCGGTTTTATCTGGGTGACGTTCATTGGCGCGGTGATCGCTGAAATCAGGCACGAGAACGTGCGATTCCAGGGGCTGGTGAGCATGCTGCCAGTCTCTCTGCAAAAGGCGCTGGATGCCTTTGCCAGCCTGGCCCTGCTGGGGATCAGCGCATGGCTGCTGAGCAGCGGTGTGGCGTTCATTTCACGCACTGGCTGGATGCCGACCCCTGTGCTGCGCTGGCCCGCGGGGCTGAGTTCACTGGCGTTGATCAGCGCCGCCGCGATGCTTGCGCTACTGGCTGTGGTTCGTCTGACACGCCTGATTCGCAACGGAGTACGCCCATGACCGTGCTGATCCTTTTTCTGGCGTTTTTCTGTTTGCTGATGGCGGGCTTGCCCGTCGTCTGGGCGATGGCCGGTGGCAGTATCGCGGCCCTGCTGTGGGGTGATCTGCACATGCCGCTGGCCTGGCTCGCCCAGCAGACACTGCGCGGCGCGGACTCATCCACCCTGGCCTCTATTCCATTGTTTCTGCTGGCCGGAGAGTTGATGAACCGTGGAGGCCTGACGCTGCGCATCATGCGCGTTGCGGAGCACTGTTTCGGGCGTTTGCGCGGCGGACTGGGGCTGGTGAACGTGGCCACTGCGTTCGTCTATGGCGGTCTGACCGGATCAGCCACAGCCGATACCGGTACCGTTGCCAAGGTCATGATTCCAGTGATGGAAGCACGCGGCTACCCACGTGCATTCGCCGCCGCTGTTACCGCAGCCTCTGGAACGCTGGGCATTATCGTACCGCCGAGCGTCATCCTTATCATGTTCGGCGTGCTGACCAATACGTCCATCGGTGGTCTGTTCATGGCCGGCGTGATCCCTGGCCTGATGCTCGCCGCAGTCTTCATGATGACCGCCTACATCGTCGGGGTTCGCGAGGGCTTTCCAAAAGCCGAAGGCAAGATGGACTGGGGCCTGTTCCTGCGTGACACCGGTGGTGCGCTGCCGGCATTGCTGATGCCGTTCATGGTGCTCGGGGCGATAGTGACCGGCTTTGCCACGGCCACCGAAGCGGCGTCGCTGTCGGTACTCTATGCGCTGTTCGTCGGCACCATTGTCTATCGACAACTGGGCTGGCGCGATCTGTTCCCGGCCGTGACCGAAGCGGTGACCACCACCGGCTCGGTAATGATCATCATGGCCGTGGCCATGCCGTTTGGCTGGATCCTGACCTTCGAACTGGTGCCCCATACCGTGGCCACCTGGATTGTCGGCCTGCATACCGGCCCGCTGGTCACCATATTGCTGGTGATTCTGGTGCTCAAGGTCGTCGGTTTCTGGCTTGACCTCGGCCCGGCCATGATCATCCTCGCGCCCATTCTGGTGCCCGTTGCCAAGGCGGCAGGTTTCGAGCCCTACCAGATCGGTCTGATCTTCACCATGACCCTGGGCTGGGGGCTGTTCACTCCGCCTATCGGCACCAACATCTTTGTGGTGTGCAATGTCGGGCGTATTGATATCGGCTCCGTCTCACGACGATTGATACCGTTCTGGATCGCCACGGCGTTTGCCATCGCCTTGCTGGTGTTTTTCCCGAATCTGACCCAATGGTTGCCCCGCGTCATGGGCTATTGATACCTCCCATTTCCTGAGAATAAAGATGAAACATTTGATCGGTGGAATTTCCAGCGGCGGCCGCGCTTTGCCCGAAATTGACGGCCAGGCTTTCAATGTCGCACGCTCTAACGGGCCGTGGCTGTGGGACAGCAAGGGCGTGCGTTACGTGGATACCGCAATGGGTTTTGGTGCAACCATGCTTGGCCATGCTCAGGTGGAGGTCATGGCCGCGGCCAGTGCAGCAATGCTCAACGGCCCGATGCCTTCCTTTGCCCACGCGGACGAGGAGGCCGCTGCTGCCGCATTGGCGACATTCACCGGCGATCTCAGCCAGGTGATATTCCTCAACACTGGCAGCGAAGCCGTGCACCTGGCCTGCCGCACCGCGCGCGTGGCGACGAGTCGCCAGCGCATTGTAAAGTTCGCTGCCGGCTATGATGGCTGGTACGACTCGGTAGCCTTTGGCAATGCGGGGCAGGCCTCGGCCTTGATGAGCGGCACAACCCGGCCTGAACGTGATGGCATGCTGCTGTTGCGCTACAACGATTTTGAGGATGCCGAACAACTGTTTCGCGATTACAGCGACATCGCGGCCCTGGTGGTGGAACCCGTGTTGGCCAACGCGGGCTGCATTGAGCCTGCGCCGGGCTATTTAAAGCACCTCAGCGATCTGGCTCACCGTAATGGCGCACTGGTTATCCTGGATGAAGTGTTGATGGGGTTGCGCCTGTGTCCAGGGCTGACCGGCACGCTGCTGGGTGCCGAGCCTGATCTGGCCACGGTCGGCAAGGCAATCGGCAGTGGTATTCCGGTCGCCGCGCTGGTTGGCAAACCCGAATACATGGGGCTTTTCGAGCAGGGAAAAATCGTACGCGCCGGCACCTACAGCGGAGCGCCGCCAGCGTGCGCTGCAGTACTGGCAACCCTCAAGCAACTGGCGACCGCCAACTATGCCGCACTGCTGACACGCGGTGACCAGCTGCGCGCCCAACTGGTCGCGGCCTTTGCCAGCAAAGGCATGGCCGTGAGCAGTACGGGTTACGGGTCAGTGTTCACGTTATGGCCCTCGGCGACGCCACCCAGAACCTACGCTGATGCGGCGCACGTGGCTGACAGCGCGTGGACGCTCGCGCTGCACAAGGCGCTGCGCCGCGAACGGGTCATGAGCATGCCGTTTGCCTTTGGCCGAACTTACCTGACCTTTGCGCATCAGGAAAAAGCGCTGCAAGCGGTGCTTGAAGGCTACAAAGCTGCAATCGCCTCGCTTTGAGACTCGCTTTCAGAACGGCTTTCGGCCTGAAAGCAATCACGGACGAAATGCGCCAGGCGGCGGGTATTCAACAGGGCATGTTCGGGCACCAGCAGCTCCAGTTCGATGCTCGGCAGCCGGGGCAACTGCTCGGATTTCAGGATGCGCCAGCCAGATGGAACAACTGAAGCGGGCAATACCGTCACCGAGTTGCCTAGCCGAACCGAATGCATGACGCCCGGTAGATGAGATGAAGAACTGACCACCCGCCAGGGCGTACCCAACAGATCCAGCGCCTCAATGATCTGCGGACGCGCCCGGCAGCTTTCGGTAAATAACGACAACGGCAAAACCTTCTGCTGCTCGGGAAAATGCCCCGGCGCTGCGCACCACAACATCGGTTCGCACCTAAGTAACTCACCCTGCACCTTGGTACCGGAGCGGGTGATGATCGCCAGGTCGATGCTACCTTCGGTAATCATGGACTCCAGGCGAGAAGAAAAATCACAGATGATTTCTACCTGCAGATGCGGATGGCGCAGGGTGAACGCCTGCATGAGCTCGCAGCCCAGCGACTCAAGATAGTCATCCGGCATGCCTATACGAACGCGAGTGGCTTCCTGCCCGCAATCGAGTGCGGCAAGCGCCTCGTCTTCGAGCATCTGGATACGCCTGGCGTAGCCGATCAGCCGTTCACCGTGCTCCGTCAGCGTAACGCCACGGCGAGATCGCTCCAACAGCTTGCGCCCGACCCGGGCCTCCAGCCGGCCCAGCATAAGGCTGACAGCTGCCTGGGTCTTGCCGATACGCTCACCGGCAGTGGTGAACCCGCCGCAATCGATGACAGCAACAAAAGCAGCAAGGCAATCGGTATCGAGATGGCGCATGGGGAGACCTCGGGTAAAACCTGGTAAGCGAGGTCTATGCACGTTCCATTCCGTTAAGTGCCGTTACGAGAAGTACAGCAACTTGAAAGTCACGACCGAAGCTTTTCATTCGCCTGGCTGTTGAGCTGACGCTGCATATCCCAGCAACGGTAATGATCTGTCAGCGTTTCCGTGATGGATCTATATTTGATGCCCAGATCATTCAGGCTGCGCTGGTTATCCACCACAAAGCGAATGCCGAGGTGCTTGCTCAGATAATCCTGAGTGAGCCCGAAGAATGGACCAATCAACCTGACAATAGCGTTGGGAATGCGGTAGCGCGGCAATAACCAGGGGCGTCGATGTAAGCGGCGCACAATGCCAGCTATTTCCACGAAAGAAATCATATGTTGTTCAGCAAGGATATAGCGACCCTGAGCGTCAGCCTTGTTTGCTGCGATGATATGGGCTGCCGCTACATCCCTGACGTCCACGGTAGTCAGACTCAGGTCGGGCATGCCATAGAAGAAGTAACCGCGGAACATTTCATCCAGAAGAAACAGGCTTCCGGAGTCCGAGGCAGGTGTAAGAGAAGGACCGAGAATCATGCCCGGATTGATAGTGACCAGACTCCAGCGCGTCTGCTTCTCGCAGATCCGCCATGCTTCTTTCTCGGCCTCTACCTTGGCGTAGTGATAGGGGTTGGTTTCAAGCGTGCTGCTGGTATTGAAATAGTCCTCGGTCAGGGTCTTGTTCTTCATGTGCAGAACGTCAATGTAATCGCCAAAGATTGCCCCGACGGTGGAGGTCATGACCACACGAAGGACACTGGGCGTTTTATCGACACTGCTCAGAACGTTCCGGGTGCCCTGCAGTGCAGGATCGAGCATTTCCCGGCGGCCGTCCTTTATTTTTTCAGGCAACAGAAAGGGCGACGCCACATGATGGACAACCGTACAGTCGTGCATGGGCGCATCAAACGCGCCATCTACAAGAAGGTCAGCCTCGAATAAGTAAAGTTTGCCTGGATATTGCTTTTGCAACGTCAGCAGAGGAAGCACTTTTGCCCTGTTGGTGAGGTTGCGCACGGTGGTATTGACGATATTGCCGCTGGCAAGCAGTTGCTGAATCAAGTGGCAGCCCACAAAACCGCCACCCCCGGTAACAAGCACTCGTTCTGTCATCGCGGCCCATCTCTTGTTTGATTATTTATGGAGAGCAGAGAGCTACGATAAACAACCGGTCACAGAACGATCAGGGGTTGAGCGGACACAAAAGGGGGCGGCAGCGGACGTTCGATGATCACGTATGTTCTAGCGAGTACATGAAAACTCAGGAAGTTGACAGGCGCTGGATGTCTTTTCGAAATTGTTGAATTTCGTATCTGGCCTCGCGGGGCGTTACCCCGGTCCAGCGTTTGAACGCTCGACGGAAATCACGAATATCGCTGAAGCCGGTTTCAGTCGCAACGTCGATCAATTTCGTTTCACGGTGGCTCAGGAGTGACAATGCCCTGGCCCTGCGTAGCGAGTCGATAACGCCCTGATAGGATTGGCCCGCCTCGTCAAGACGACGCCTTAAGGTGCGTTCGCCGATATTGAGCTGTTGCGCAAGGTCATTGAGTGACGGCGGAGCGCAGAGACGCTTGCGTATTTCCCGTTGAACGGTTTCGACAAGATCTGACGTGCCTTTATCTTCCCAGTTTGCACTGTCCAGCAACTCTGCCACTTCTGCAGCCACGAAGTCATCGCGCGTCAACAATGGAATGTCCAGCCACCGGGCATCGAATTCGATCAGGTTGTGAGCACCGGCAAATACCACCGGGCAGCGGAATATTTCGCTGTATCGTTGCCGGTGCGCAGGCTCTGGATACTCAAGCTCGATGCGGCTGGGGAGCATCTCATGATGCCCAGTCAGATGTCGGGCGATGGCCATCGCGCTGGCGAATGCCTCTTCCAGATAAAAGCTGATCACGTCAGGGTCAAAGAACTGCGGCACCATGTAGGTCAGGCAGCGACCTTCATGAAGCTCCATTCTATGGCGAAGCAGGGCACCGGCATGTTTCTGATAACGGAGAGCCAGATCCAGCGCGTCACCCAGCGTGGGACTGGCCTGCATACCCAGTCCGACAATGCCCCATGACACTGCTGTCTGGCGCTCGCCGACCGACAGACCCAAGCCGTCATCACCCAGCACCGTGATTGTTCGGCGTACCAGCAGGTTGCTTTGCCGATGCGACAGAAGATAGCCGGGCTTTTTCAGGTCATCAGGGGCAAAACCCAGGCCACGGCATAGCCACTCGGCATCGACGCCACGTTCGGTCGCATATTGCAGGAGCATGCGCGATACCTGCGGCGGAGCCGAGGCTTCAGAGAACAGTGGGTCAGCAATGAGTTTCATGTTGATCCGGACCTTTTACAAACAGGTTTTATTGTTTTATCGAATCACAGCATGCCTGAAAAAGCAGCCAAAACACCCCTCGAATCGTTAAATTAATCATCGACCCGATCAGGCAGCCGAACAAGTCCGTTACCACCCCCTTTTACGTCCATTGGCCCCCTGCATGCTCCGTGTCTCCTTGGCTAACTTAGGGTTCTCGCTGTTGAACCCGAGGAATACAAAGTGAGCCACGACAACAACAAGATCCACGATTGCGCCGACGCGGTGTGCATTATCGGAAGCGGCCCTGGCGGGCTGTGCATGGCGAGGGCGCTCAAGCGCCAAGGCCTCGATTACGAGCAGTTCGAGCGACACAGCGAAGTGGGAGGCGTATGGGATATCAATAATCCCGGAACCCCGATGTACCAATCGGCGCACTTTATCTCCTCTCGCGATCAGTCAGGGTTTATCGACTATCCCATGCCCGCGCACTTTCCCGATTATCCGAGCAATCGACAGATTTTCGAGTACGTTCGCTCTTTTGCGATGGCGTTCGATCTGTACGACAGGATCCGTTTCAACACTGCGGTCAAAGACGTAGAAAAAGAACAGGATGGACGCTGGCTAGTCACGCTGGCCAACGGTGAACGACGCCGCTATCGCGCGGTGGTGTGTGCCACCGGCTGTAACTGGGACCCGAACATGCCCGAAGTGAAAGGCCAGTTTGAAGGCACCGTTCGGCACTCGGTAACGTACAAGAACCCCGACGAATTCAAGGGCAAGCGGGTGATGGTCATCGGCGCGGGCAACTCCGGTGCCGATATTGCCTGCGATGCGGCCAAACATGCCGATAAAGCCTTTATCAGCATGCGTCGCGGCTACCACCTCATTCCCAAACATCTGTTCGGAATGCCGGTTGATGAATTCGGTGAAAAGGGACCGCAACTGCCAATGTGGCTGGCGCGCCCGGTTTTCCAGACGATTTTGCGGGTCATCAATGGTGATACCCGGCGCTTTGGCTTGCCCAGGCCGGACCACAAGCTCTTTGAAAGCCACCCGTTGCTCAATACCCAGTTGCTGCACTACCTGCAGCACGGCGATATTCAGGTAAAGCCGGACGTGTCCCACTACGAGGGTCGGCACGTGGTGTTCAAAGACGGCACGCGTGAGCCGCTCGATCTGGTGCTCTATGCCACCGGGTATAAATGGAGCTGCCCCTATGCCGCGAAATATTTCGAGTGGCAGGGCGGTCGGCCCCGGTTGTACCTGTCTATTTTCAGTCGTGAGCATCACAACCTGTTCGGCATCGGGTACGTCGAGACCAACTCGAGCGCCTATAAGCTGTTTGATAGCGAGGCGCATGCTGTCGCTTGTTACTTGCGTGACCAATTGCATCAGAAAGCCCAGGCCAGTCATTTCGATCAGTTGATTGCTACCGACGACCCGGATCTTTCCGGGGGAATCAAGTTCGTCAAATCCCAACGCCACGAGGTGTACCTGGAGGCGCATGCGCTCAAGAAATACCTGCGCAAGCTGTTTCACAGCCTAGGCTGGCCTGCGGTCGAAGAGGGCTATTACAAAAGCCTGCGTAAAGGTGCTGGCTATATTGCTGCGCCAATGCAACAGAAGGTCGCCATTCAGGAGACGTGCTTATGAAAACGGTGGTTCTGATTACCGGCGCGGCCGGCGGCATTGGCCAGGCGATCTGCGCCCAGCTGATCCGCAGGGGCATGCAACTGATACTGGCTGACATCGACGAAAAGCAGCTGCGCATGCTGGCTGAAAACCTCGGCGAAGATGCTTTTCCCTATGTAGTTGATCTGACCGACCAAGAAAGCCTGGCAGGCTTGATGACCTACATAGAGTCAGAGTTTGGCCGACTTGACGTGTTGATCAACAATGCCGCCATTGCAGTAGTCGAAGCGTTTGATACACGCTCGGTGGAAAGCATCAGTCGAGAGCTCAACATCAATCTCGTCGCACCGCTGATCCTGACTCGCATGGCCATTCCGTTGCTCAAGCGATCGAGCGACGCCCGGATCATATCCACTGTTTCACTGGGGGGCCTATTTCCCACGCCCGAATCACCGATCTACTGCGCCAGCAAGTTCGGACTGCGCGGCGCAATGCTCTCGATCGGACTGGATCTGGCCGAGAAGGGCATCAAGGTCGGTTCCATCCTGCCAACCGCGACAGACACCCAAATGCTGCGCAAGGAAGCGATCGAAGGCGGCAACGCTTTACAGTTCATTGCACCGCCACAATCGCCGGACGACGTCGCACGTCAGGTGTTACTCATGCTCGACAAACCGTGTCTGGAACGGACACCGAAACCGAGCGAATCCTTGGCATCCAGTCTGGCTATGCTGTTCCCCAACCTGTTGCCGCGCACCACCCGATTGCTGCAAAAGCGCGGAGAGAAAGGCATGAAGAAGTACATCGAGTCGCTCGGCGAGCGTGGCCTGGCGCACCGGGTGGAGGGGGTTTGGCGTTTGAAATAGCAGTCGTCTGTGCTGCGGAAAATACAGAGCGTTTCAGGGCTAAGGGCTTGCGGACATCGTTCGTCCAGGGGCGATGACAGTTGATCGAACCGGACGGACGGTTGCGTGGAGATCATTGAAAAGCGGCGCGCTGATGCCAGTGCGGAACTTGCTGCTCGGCCATAAGCAGGTATCGTGTGGGCGTCAGGTTGTAACTGCACAGCTCTGAGCAGGCTACAACTGTATTTTTCGAGGCGTGATATGTGCAGCCCTTCGCGCCGACGATACAAGGATTATTTTAATGAAAGCTTTTCAGATCGGATCTCAACAAGGCCTTGACGCCCTGACCGCGACCACTCGACCCGAGCCGGTTGCCGGACCGGGGCAAGCCATTGTGGCGCCTCGTCTGGTGAGTCTCATCAGTCGTGATGTCCAGATCCTTCATGGCGTTTACGGTGCCAGACAGGAGCCAGAGCGCATTCCGGTTTCCGAAGGTGTGGGCGAGGTCATCGCTGTAGGCGAGGGCGTCAGTCAGGTCAAAGTGGGTGACCGGGTTATCTGCGGTCACTTCCCGGACTGGCTGGAAGGCCCATTCAGAATCGACGTGTTTGCCCATGACGTCGGTGTAACCCACGACGGCTGGCTGGCGGAAAAAGTCGTATTACCCGCCGCAGCGTTGATTCGCGTGCCGGACTCGCTGGCTGACCAGGATGTTGCCGCGCTGGCATCTGCGGGCCTGACAGCCTGGAACGCGCTGATGGAAGTGTGCAAGGTCAAACCGGGCGAGCTGGTCCTTTGTCTGGGAACCGGCGGGGTGGCGCTGGCCGCTTTGAAGCTTGCCAGGCTCCACGGCGCGCGCGTGGCAATCACCTCATCAAGTGACGAAAAACTGGACATCGCCCGCCAGATGGGCGCGGAAATCACCATCAATTATCGAACACACCCTGACTGGGCTGCGCAAGTCATGGCGCTCACCAATAACACCGGTGCGGACATCATCCTCGAAACCGGAGGCCAGGACACCCTGGGGCAATCCATCGCTGCCGCTTCCGTCAACGGACGTATCGCGGTCATTGGTGTGACTCCAGGGCAGCACTCTCCGATTCCCGATTACCTGTCCCTCATCCTGAAAAATGTAACCATCAGGGGCATTGCCAATGGTAGCCGCGCGATGTTTACCGACCTCATACGCGCAATCGAGGCAAATGGGGTTGAAACCGTCGTTGCCAGGACGTTCAAATTTGCTGATGCACCCCAGGCCTATGCTTATTTTGCTGCGGCAAAGCATATAGGGAAGGTGTTGATCGAGTTTGAGCGCGACTGAGGGCAGAGCACAGGATCATCTGGAGAATGGCGAAAGGCTTACACGAGCTGGAGTGGATCCACTCTGTACGGCGCCACTGCGAAGGAGCAATCTACACCCATCAACTGCAAGCGCAGGAAGCGCTTCACAGGTCACGGATGATCACCATTGCCGGGATGGCTACCGACAGGATGTTGGAATGGTATTGATGGAAAAAACAACCCGCTTCGGCGGGTTTTTTTATGCGCGCAAGGAATGGGCGCGCCTGCAAACGTAATCGGCAACGGTTTCGCGAATGACTTGAAGATGAGGGGCCTATGCAGACGCATACTCAAGCCCAAAGGCGGCGAAAGGTGTCGTGTCGGGCGGGATCAGCAGCCGAGTCCAGCTGCGGCGACGATAAGTTCGAGGTTCTTGCCCTCGACTTTTATACGTCGAGCGGTGCGGTGATGATAGTTGGCGAATGCCGGATGGCGCAGCGGTAGCGAATCGAGGCGTGGATCAACCGGTCGACAGATCGCACCGCTGCATGATGGGAGAATCTTTGAAAGTGATGCAACAATAAAAAACCGCCTCCGCTCAGACCGCCTTCTGAAGCATCTCGACAGCGACGGGACGCTGCACCCGGTGTGCGGCATGCAGCCATCGAAGCAGTGCACTACGACCACCGATGCTCATTTTTATCGCTGCGCGCTTGAAGTAGCTTTCCACTGTGCTGACTTTCAGATCAAGCCTGTCCGCCAGTTGAGGCACAGTGAGACCCGCCAGCAGCCCTACGCAGACTTCGGTTTCGCGGGAAGACAGGCTAAGTTCCGATGCCTCAAGGCGACTGAGGAAACGCTGGCGCAGGCCTTCCATGGCATCATTGTTTTTCAAGCTGTTCATGGCAGATGAGGGTGTTGTCGAAACAAGGGTAGGGGTCACGGTTGCAATGTGTTGCTTCACGATCGGCAAAACGACGCAGGATAAGTCCTTGAGCTGAGCACGCTCCTGACTGGTGAATGCCTTGGCAGAGGGGGCTCGATAAACCGACAGTACATATTGCCCCTTGCCCGGGTACGCGAGGTGTACCTGGGGGCGAGAAGCATGAGCCTGAAGGTGACCTGGATTTTTTTGCGCATTGTAGGCCGGCGATTCAAACCTGATGGATTTATCGACCCGTGTATCTGCCAGCTCTGTGGGGCTCAGCAGAACAGGCTCAAGGCGCCTGCTATCGATACCTTGGTTGAGCACCTGGTGCAAATTTCCACCAAATGCACCAATGGGGGGAGCGCCGGCCGCTTCGCTCGTAGACCGAGTAAGCCCTTGAATGACATGGGTAGCATCCACGGGGAGCGAGGCCGTGATCATCTCATGGAGCAGGCGGGCGAAGTGGCGGCTTCCGATACCGGAGATCACTTTGCCAAGATGCGGGAAGAGCTGTTGCATGTTCATCGGTATTCCTTTTTCCGTTTAAAAAGAGACACGCCAAGGCGCAGCCTTGATTCAGCAGATGAGTTCAGGAGTGCATTGTCTTTTCGAAGACTGCAGTCAAACAGGTTGTATGTAGACCTTAATATAATGTTCACGCTTACTGAACAGAGGCTGAATCTGAAGCCATAGCGAACGACGCCGAAGAGCATGCCGTAATAAAAAGTCAATCGTGTTACGGAAAACGAGAACACTTGCCATGATCAATACACCTTATTAGAACGATCTTTTTATCGATTTTTATTGAACTTGGCATTGCCGTGGAAGAGCAGGTAAATACGAATCACTCTGGGTAATGGCAGCTGTATAGGAAGATACACCGCGCACGACGGGCCTCTGCAGGGCCTGTAGCAACGTAGCAAAGACATTCGATGGCATAGGCATGATGGTCCACTCCTATCAATATCCATGTTGTCAGCGTATCAAAACAGGTCGCTGGTGGTACGGGGGAGTGCAACACTGTGTTTATATTAAGGCAATCATACTAATCACAGACAAGTCGAAAAAAGTTGGCCGATGACCTAAGACCGGCGAAAGCCTGCAGGGTTCAAAATTCACGTCTAGATTATAATAAAAAAAACACAATGAAAAGAAAAGTAGTGGGCCAGGCGATTTTAAACAGACAGGCGAATGAGGCGTTATCTGGTACGTTAGTGCAAATGGGCTGCGCAGAGTAAAAGACATTTTTCAGAGCACGCTTGTTTTTATTTTATGTCTGCCGGTTTTCCTGCAGATCATTTGTTAATTCTTTCTCGCGGAACCGTAGCCTCACTCGGTTTAGCCGATTGACTGGCTGCGCGAGACGATTGGGCAGGAGACGGCTTTCTGCGGGGAAGGTGAACGCGGAGCGTCCGGCAACGTGATGCCACTTTGCAAGCCACCCCGGCAACGTGCTTCTGCCAGCATTTGGCTATCATGGTTGATACCGCCAGAGCACCTGGTACGAGATGCGTCATACCGCGTACCTTTAAGCTCATCCGCCAAAACTCAGGCCATTTGGGCGACGCCTGTCATCCACTTGACCAACCCGTGTCGTCCTTTCACACCAAGCTTGGCCGCAGCACGCTTCAGATAGGTCTCGATGGAGCTGTTTTTGACGTGAAGCTTGTCGGCCAGCTCCGGAACAGTCGCCCCGGCAAGTATGCCAAGGCAGATTTCCTTTTCACGGAGTGACAATCTGACCTCGGAATGGCTGAGCTTTTCGTTGAACTCGCGCTGAAGCTGCTGCCCGCCCTGGGTGACCGCATCGTTGTCAGCATGCGCAGTGCACAATGTTCGGGTGGTCTGAGCGTGCCGCTCCAACAGTGGCAGCAGGGCCTCTGAAAAATTCTTTAAAAACGATAATTCGTGCAGCGAAAAGTCACGTTGGTGATGTTGGCGGTGCAAGGAGATGACGCAGCGTCTGTTCGACTTGCGCGACACCAGACTGCAATGGTAGGTACCCGCCGAACCAGAGCTGGCCGGTCCAGTGCAACTACTAAAGGGTGGCTTCAGATGAATGAGCAGGAAGTCGTCCACATTGACCATTCGAGCGAGCAGCATGTCGTGGTCCTGCGAAACCGTCAGATTCACCGGCTTCTGCTCAGCGTACTCTCGCCCAAGGGGCTGAATGCTGATGATGCTGCCTTCATTCTCGTCAATCGTCCATTCACTCAGGTCCAGGAAATCGATCGGTACGGTGGCCGCGATGATCTGATACATATTCGAAGCAAATCTTGCATCGCCTACGCTCGAGATCAGTTTTCCCAATTCCAGAAAATACGCTGACTGGTCACCCGTCATTCGTAAATTGGCTTTCATTACACATTTGCCCCCATGGCGTTAGTCTCCAGTTAAACCAAAAGCAACCTCATCTCACATACTGCTCAGCCCTCTCGATGCCTGACATTAAGCATAATGTAAGATTGTAGGACAATACTACTAGCGCGTTAAAGAATTTACACATAGCGACTATTCCTAGTCTGTAGGGGAAAGGGGGGACAAATGGCTCGATACAGGCAGATGCTCTATTTTCGACACGGTTCTGTAACGCCTGCCAAGGCCGGTAGTGGCAATAGGATGTTTCGTCTCAGAATAAAGATGCTCTAAATGCCATGGCTGCTACAGGAAAATCAGGCGAATATGGCCGCCAAATAGTGACGTTTAAATTGAGACATTCCACTTGTGTGTGGTCTCCGAAATAATGTCCCTGAATGCGGGGACAGACGGACGTACGACCTGATGTTTACATAAGCACGTGACTGCAGGGACGTTTGCTGCTGCACGAAACAGTCGCGGTGGCGCGGGGAGATTCTCATGTACGCCCTTTATTTCGGTGTTGAACAGTTGATCCAGACGAGATCAATAATTCCTGTTGAGCGGGAAATACAGTGAGGATTTTCGGATTTTTCAGGAAATTGAATTTCCGCAAAATCCTTTTAAGGATCGTATTGATTGATCTGGCGTTCTCGCTGGCTGGCTATGCCTTCTATAAGGGCGTTAGCGGTGAAGAAGAGCCTGTTTTTCTATCCGCCGCAGCGGAAATAACGGATATCGAACACGCCGTACTGGCACAAGGCGTGCTGCAGGGCCGTAATCAGGTGGACGTAGGGGCTCAGGTTTCCGGGCAATTGCAGTCACTGAAAGTCGCGCCAGGTGACAAGGCCCGGAAAAATCAGCTATTGGCAGTAATCGACCCGCTGCCAGCAAAAAACGCTTTGCGACAGGCCGCTGTGAAGGTCGAGCAACTCACTGCAGAGCGGGACGCGACCGTTCATAAATTGACGCTGGCAGAATCGAATTACCGCAGATATCGAGAGCTGGGTTCAACGATGGCCGTTTCTAAAGCGGATCAGGACAACGCCCGATTTGAGCTCGAGAACGAGCGCGCCAACCTGACGTCGCTCTCCGCGCAGTTACAAAAGGCCCGCATCAACGAAGAGGCCTCCCGTATCAAGCTCGAATACACACGAATCCTGGCACCCATGGATGGTCAGATCCTCGCTATTGTCACCCAGGAGGGCCAGACGGTCATCGCAGACCAGATCGCACCGGTCATTCTGAAGATGGCGCAACTCGACACAATGACCGTAAAGGCGCAGGTTTCCGAAGCCGACGTGGTCAAGATCAAGCCCGGGCTTGCGGCTTACTTCACCATCCCGGGCGATCCGGACACACGCTATACCAGCACCCTGAGCGCCATGGAGCCTGGCCCTCTGGACGCTGCGAGCTCGTCCGGCGGATCAGGCGAAAACAAAAAGGCCGTGTTCTACAACGCTCTATTCGACGTACCCAACCCCCAGGGCCGGTTCTACATCAACATGACCGCCAACGTCAGGATAGTGCTCGAAGCGAAGACCGGAGTATTGACGATTCCTGTTGGCGCGCTGGGCGAACGTCGGGAAGACGGGACTTACAGCGTACGGGTATTGGGCGAGGATAACGAAGTCAGGACACAGCAAATAGAGTCAGGGATCAATAATCAGGTAAGGGTTGAAGTACTTTCGGGGTTGAAAGTTGGAGACAGGGTTGTCATTGGGGAGGCTGGGGGCGGTCAAGGTGTGTGACGGTATGGCAATGACGTGCCGGGCAACAAAAAACGTCCTGAAGGCCTTTCATTCGACGTTAACGCAATAATGGAACACGACTAAGACTGGCTTGACTCATTGGGCGGAGCGTTTTTCCTCACGTCGTGAGGGCCGTAAACGTCGATGCTTGCTTTAGAACTTCCCTGAACACCTGGGTGCTGGCACTGCACACCAGTAGTTTTCCTTTTTTTGGGAAATAAAGGGGTTGAAAAATACATCTATTCTGGAGTGTTGGTGATGACCATGTATTACGTCGCAATTGCAATGCTCACGCTGCTGCTGGTGCCGGGACCGACCAATTCGCTGCTGCTCCAGTCCGGGGTCAATCGCGGCCTTGGTATGTATTCACTGAAGTTGATTGCTGCCGAATGGACGGCCTATCTGATTCAGATTACCGCCTGGGGTATGTCCATTGACGCACTCGCGAATTATGGGTGGGTGGTGATAATGACCAAGATCCTGGCAGTGGCTTTTCTGTTTTACATTTCTCTGAAACTATGGTTTTCAACGCATCAGGACACAGACGGAAAGCCCGCTGTGATCTCGATATCGGCATTATTTCTGGCAACACTAAACAATCCGAAAGGGCTTTTTTTTGCGACGTTCATAGCGCCCGCCGGCACCTTCTTGCAGTTCGAAAGTTATGTTTCATTCATGACGGTATTTTCGTTGGTCGTTCTGCCTGTGGGCATAGCGTGGGTCGGACTGGGCGCTCTGTGTGGCCGAAGCCTGCCAACGCTGATGTCGAGCAATCGAGTCAATAGATTAGTGTCATTAGTGATTGGGCTGTTCGCGATTATTGCGTTGTATAACGTGGCTTCAACAGCGCTATTCACCTGACCTGCCAATACGCGTTTGCAGGCCGTATTTTAAATACATATCTAACACTGGCGGTCTGTTTGTGTTCAGTCAGTGCGTGGAGCAGTCATATGAACTCTCAGGACATCGTGCTTAGCGACGATGAGGAAAGAGAACTGAGTCGGCGCGTAAATGCTTCAGCCACTGTCAGTCAACGCGAATCTCGCCGGGCGCTGGTGATTTTGCTGGCGTCTCAAAAGCTGTCTCGTAACGAGATTGCCTGGTTGACTGGTCTCTCCGTTGTTTCAGTCACGCGCTGGTGCAAGCGTTTTCAAGAGCTGCGGCTGCAAGGTCTGATGGATCTGCCCGGAAGAGGGCGCAAGCCGTCCCTGCCGGCTGAAGCGCTGAGACTGACCCTTGAGCAAGTCACTAAGCCACGTACCGATCAGGCTCGCTGGAGCTGTCGAAGCATGGCACGAGTCGCTGGCATATCACCGGCCAGCGTTCAACGCATCTGGGCCGCAAACGGCATAAAGCCACACCTGACATGCGCTATTGAGTTGCCCGACGATCCGGACTTGAAAGATAAATCCTGAGACGTTATTGCGTCGTGAATGCTGGGCAGGACGCTCGCTCGCGACGCGATATGCCAGACGCCCTGATTGATGGCTGTCATATCGCTATCGCGGGCACGATCACTTTTGGTATTTCATAAGCCGGTCGCACCTATTGGCACATAACCCCAACGCAGGCCAGGGCTGCTGTCAGCCATGATTGTGCATCGGCTCCCGGCGCGCGGGAATCAGATCCCGGGCCGAATAAAAGCCCTGCACCAGGCGATTTTTGGCTCGGTACTCACACATCACGAGCAGAGTATCCGGGGGAGGAGTGACCGTTGATTCGTGCTTGACCACCATGATTTTGCCGCCCGAGCGAAGGCGTACATGTGCTCCAGATTCAAATGTGCCCATCTTCATTACCTCACAAGGGTTTTGATGTACGTTCCGTCCAGCCGCCGCCCAGTGCCTTGTACAGATTGACTTCGGCGGTCAGCTGCGACAGTCGGTCGGTGATCAGGTTTTGTTGAGCGCTGAACAGAGAGCGCTGTGCGTCGAGAAACGTCAGGCTGTTGTCGACGCCAATGCGATAGCGGCGCTCGGCCAGGCGGTAATACTCCTGGTTGGCCTGTACCAGATCGTTCTGCGCCTTCAGCTGGCGCTTGTAGGTCTGGCGTGCAGCGAGGCCATCGGAAACCTCCTGGAAGGCGGTCTGGATCGATTTTTCGTACTTTGAGACACTGATATCTTTCTGGATCTTCGAATAATCCAGGCTCGCCCGCAGATTGCCGGCGTTGAAAATCGGGATGTCGATCTGCGGTGAAAACACCCAGCCTCCCGAGCCACCTTTAAACAGGCCGGACAGTTCGGTGCTCGATGTGCCAGCGTTGGCAGTCAGGCTGATGCTCGGGAAGAACGCTGCGCGCGCGGCACCGATGCTGGCGTTGGCCGACTGCAACTGGTATTCGGCTTCAAGAATGTCCGGGCGTCGCTGCAGCAGATCAGAAGGCAAGCCAGCCGGAACTTCGGCGAGCCATTCGGAGGCCAGCGGACGGTTTGGCGCGCTGTCTGCGACCGTCGTACCCACCAACAAAGTCAGGTTGTTGAGATCCTGAGCGACCTGGCGCTGGAACGTTGCCAGGCTTGCCCGTGCGCTTTCCACCGAGGTACGTGCCTGGGCCAGGTCCAACGACGAAGAGGCACCAACTTGCTGGCTGCGAGCGGTGAGGTTCAAGCTTTTTTCGTAGGACGCCAGCGTGTCCTGATTCAAGGCCAACAGTTCCTGGTCGGCGCGCCAGGTCAGGTAGGCGGTAGCGACACTCGCCACCAGACTTAACTGAGTGCTGCGCCGGGCCTCTTCGCTGGACAGATAAGTAAGCGAGGCCTGATCGGTCAGGCTGCGTATGCGTCCAAATAAATCCAGCTCGTAGGCGCTGATACCCAGCGTTGCTGAATAGCTGCCACTGGTGACCGGGCTGCCGGTCTGCGTGATGCTGGCGGGCTGGCGCTGTCGGGTCCCGCTACCAGTGGCGCTGATCGCGGGAAACAGATCGGCGCGCTGGATGCGATATTGCGCTTGATAGGCCTCGACGTTGAGGGCTGCCACACGCAAGTCTCGGTTATTGTGTAAAGCGCTCTCGATGAGCTGTTGCAGCGTCGGGTCGCGGAACAGGTCGCGCCACCCCATGTCCGCCGCCATGGGGCCAGAGAGTGCTGGAGCGTAGGCGGGTGTCTGTGGGTAGTGTGCGGCAACCGGCGCTGCCGGCCGCTGATAGTCCGGAATCAGTGAGCAACCGCTCAAGGACAGCACAGCAACCAGCCAAGGGCTGAGGGATTTGCTCATCATGCTCCTATCATCCACTTGGCCAGCCCATGTCGACCGCTGATACCCAGCTTGGCGGCGGAGCGCTTTAGGTAGGTTTCGATGGAGCTGTTCTTGACGCAGAGTTTTTTTGCGATCTCAGGGACTGTGGCGCCAGCCAGGAACTCCAGGCAGGCTTGCCTTTCCCGCGTTGACAGCACGACATCGCTGGCACTCAAGCGCTCATTGAACTCGCGCTGCAGTTGCGTGTGCTCCATGGCAGCCAGGCTGTTCGTCAGCGTTCCTCCGCTTTTCACGCGGTATTGGCGGTGGACACTGGCGTGCCGTACCGACAGGGGCAACAAGGTTTCCGAGAGGTATTTCAAAAATGACAGTTCTTGCAACGAGTAATCTTTGTCTGCTTGCGGGCGGTGCAGTGAGATCACACAACAACGATTGGCCTTGCGCGAGACCAGGCTGCACTGGTGAGAGGTGCCGGAAAAGCTAGTGTCCTTGTTGTTTTTCATCCGTGCATTCAAGTGGATCAACAGATCGTCGTTCGCTTCCAGCACGCGCTTGACCAGCGGATGATCGTTGCGGTGCCTGGCACGGGTCGGACACACCGTTTGCATCTGCGGATTCAACTCAGTGCCCGCATAGCCCAGCAATTGAACATCGGTCACCGCCGATTGACTGTCGTCAACGGTCCACTCGCTCAGCTCGACCCGGCTGACGGCCAGCGATGTGTTGATGAACTGGTGCATGTTACTCAGAAACATGTCATCCCCGACGCTGGATACCAGCTTCCCGAGTTCCAGATAAATGTGCGGTTTCACTTCATCTTTGGCATTCGCTCGTCGGTTCATATGTCCATTCCTGCAGATCAGAAGTTGCGTGCAATTCTGTCGACCAGACCGTGAATTCCGTCCTCTGGATGCTCAAACCTTTCGCGCCTCAACATCACTCGAATCCGGTATCACGCATGAATGTCTTCAAAAAAACGATTCAGCTAGAGGCTACAATTAAGCTGGGTTGCGCAGGAGAAGTCTGTCACGGGATACCGGGACATCCTGCGCAACCCTGCGGTCACTGCTCAGCTGACGCTGTTATCGAACGTGAAACCTCTTCTCTGCTGGTCTTGTGAGCCGGCTCCCTGTTCAGCGCCCGGGAGATCGCCTGGCCCAGCGTGCTGACATGAGGCGCCCGGACAAGGGTCTCGTGGGTACCGGGAAGCGCTGTCACGCTCACCGGCGTCTCAAGCAACTCACTCCACCCCAGCAGCGGATCGTTGCGCTCCTCCCCGCTGGCGGTAAACAGCGTCACCGAGAGCGGAGCGGGTGGGCTGACATAGGCACCGATTGCGATATTGGTCGCATAGGCCACCGCTAGATGGCTGCGTAACAAGTTGGCATCGACGTCCTGCGGCAGCTCCTCCGGAAGCAGGCTATGTGCCATGCAGAGTGTCAGCATTTCATCGATGGCATCCGTGCTGGCCAGCTCGGTGAGTTGCTGGAATACCTCGGGTTCGAGCTGCTCGGGTAGCCAGCTCATCAGGAATTGACCTTCGCTCAGTGCCTCCTGCGCTTGCTGATCAAGACGCGCGGAGGTGTCGATGATGCCGAGGAACTCCAGCTGTTCACCGCTGGATTGCAGCTGGCGGGCCATTTCATAAGCGATCAGACCACCGGCAGACCAGCCGCCGATCCGGTAAGGCCCTTTCGGTTGCACCTGGCGAATCGCCGCCAGGTAACGCGCAGCCATGGCCGGTACCTCAAACAGCGGCGTTTCTCCAGCCGCCAGACCACTGGCGGCCAAGCCGTAGAGCGGCACCTGTGGGTCGATTGCAGCGGCCAGATCACGCACGTATTGCACTTCGCCGCCCAGCGGGTGGACCAGGAACAGCGGCTTTTGCGAGCCTGTGCGCCGGACCGGGACCAGATTGCTGTGCTGACCAGGACGTGCCTGGCCGTCCAGTGTTCTGGCAAAACCTGCAATGGTCGGCTCGATGAACAGATCGCGGACGGCGATTGGTTTGCCGAGAACCTTGCGCAAGCGCGAGGCCATCTGCACCGCCATCAGCGAAATACCGCCCAGCTTGAAGAAGTCGTCATGGCGACTGACGTTGTCCAGCTTGAGCAGCTCCTTCCAGAGGTTGGCGAGGGCAATCTCGGTGTCGCCTTCGGGCGCTTCGTAAGGGAGGGCCTCAGGCTGTTCCTCCTCGACCGTCGCAGCGACAGCCACGGTATGAGCCGAACGTGGCAATGCTGGCGTGTTATCCAGCACCTGACCGATCGACTGCTGTGCGTCGGTCACCATATTCTCCAGGACCCTGGTAAACAGCTGCGTAATGGCCTGTACGGTCGTTATGTCGAACAAGTCTCTGGCGTATTGCAGGCCACCGATCAGGCTTTCGCCGGTATCTGCCAGCGACAACGAAAGGTCGAACTGAGTGGTGATATGGGTGCTGTCCAGCGACTCTACTTGCAGGTCGGGTAGTTGCAGCAGCGAAGGTGGTGTGTTGTCCAGACTCAGCATCACCTGGAACAACGGGCTGTGGCTCATGCTGCGGGTCGGCTGCAAGGCACTGACCACTTGCTCGAACGGCAAGTCCTGATGACTGTAGGCAGCCAGCGTCAGGTCCTTGATCCGGCCGAACATGTCGCTCAGACGCGTCTCTCGGCCGGTTGCCACACGCAATGCCAGTGTATTGGCGAAGAAGCCGATCATCGGCTCCAGCTCCGGACGCTGACGGTTGGCGACAGGTGTACCGACCACCACATCATTCTGGCCACTCAGGTGACTCATGAGCACCGACCAGCCCGCCAGCAGGACCATGAACAGCGTGCTGCCCTGAGCCTGGCTGAAGGCGCGCAAGTCAGCACTCAGTTCTGGCGAGAGCATAAATTCGACGAGCCCGCCGGTGTAACTCTGGATGGCCGGACGCGGACGGTCCAGTGGCAGGTTCAACAAGCCTGGCGCGCCTTCCAGGTGCTTGCGCCAGAAGTCGATCTGGGCTTGCAGCGCAGGTCCGTCGAGGGATTGCCGCTGCCAGGCGGCGTAATCCACGTATTGAAGTGGCAGCGCTGGCAGCGGGTCCTTCTGGCCTTGACTGAAGGCGCTGTAAAGCACACTCACTTCCTGGGCCAGAACACTGTTGGACCAGCCGTCAGAGACGATGTGATGCAGCGTAATCAGCAGCACATGCTCGGCATCCGTCACTTGTAGCAGATGCCCGCGCAGCATAGGCCCCTGAGTCAGGTCGAACAGTTGCGTGGCATTTTCCTGACCCAGGCGGGTCAGGGTCGCCGTGCGTTCATCACTGGAAAGGCCGCGCAGATCCTGGTGCAACAGTGGAAAGCGGGTATCGGCCGGGGCGATCTTCTGCACCGGTTCACCGTCAACCAACTCAAAGCGCGTGCGCAGGGTTTCGTGGCGTGCAACCAGACGATCAAGCGTCGCCTGCAAGGCCGCCGTGTCCAGTGTCCCAGTCAGGCGCAAGGCCATCGGCAGGTGATAGGCCGCACCGGCAGCATGATCCAGGTGATCGAGGAACCACAGGCGTTGCTGAGAGAAGGACAATGGCAGGCGGCCCGAGCGGTTGGCCTTGGGAATCGATTGCGCTTCACTTGGCGCCGCGGCGTTGACCAATGAGGCCAGGCCACGCACGGTCGGTGCGTCGAACAGTTCACGCAAGGTGATGCGTGTACCGAGCTTGCGTCGCAGTCGCGACAGCAATTGCACCGCGAGCAACGAATGGCCGCCCAGTTCAAGGAAGCCGTCGTTGCGCCCGACCTGATCCAGATTCAGCAGGGCTTTCCATATCTCGGCGATGGCCTCTTCGGTTTCACCTTGCGGTGCCTCGTAAGCCTTGCTGGCCAACGCATCATGACCGGGGGCCGGCAGCGCCCGGCGGTCGAGCTTGCCGTTTGAGGTCAGCGGCAGGGCGTCCAGATGGACGAAAGCGCTGGGCACCATGTACTCAGGCAGATGCTTGAGCAGCTCGCTACGCAAGTGCTCGGCCGCCACCGATTCACCACAGACATAGGCAACCAGGCGCTGGCTTTCCGAATCACCCTGGCTGTCGTTGCGGGCAATCACCACCACCTCGCGGATGCCTGGTACGGCCAGCAGAACGTTTTCGATTTCACCCAGTTCGATACGGAAACCGCGAACCTTCACCTGGAAGTCGTTGCGGCCCATGTATTCCAGCGTGCCGTCAGCCAGCCAGCGACCCAGGTCGCCGGTTTTGTAAAGGCGGGCGTTGGCAATATTGGAGAACCGGTCAACGATGAAACGTTTGGCAGTCAGCTCGTCACGGTTGAGGTAGCCACGGGCCACACCGCTACCGCCGATATGAATTTCCCCGGCGACGCCCAGTGGTGCTGGTTCGCCGCGCGCATCCAGAACATGCACCTGGACGTTGGCAATAGGCCGGCCGATGCTGGGTTTTTCACCCAGGTCGCGGATCAGATCAATGGTCGCGTCCACGGTGCATTCGGTCGGGCCATACATGTTGTAGAAGCGGATGGTCTGGCAGTTACGCAGCTTTTCCCAGGTGCTGGCGTTGATCGCCTCGCCACCCAACAGCACGCTGATCGGCTGGTAACTGCTGCGTTCCAGCAAACCGGCCGAGAGCAAGGTGTCGAGCTGCGACGGTGTTGAGTCGAAGGCATGAACTTGATGGGCTTCCAGGAAGTCCAGCAGTTCGCTGCCGTTGGCACGAATAAGTTGCGGGATGATCACCAGCGTGTGGCCGGAGAACAGTTGCGAGATGCCTTTGATCGACATGTCGAAGAAGAACCCGGCGTTGAGCGCCACGGTGGCCGGTGTCGGGCAATGCTGGTGGGTCGTGCGGGTCAGCACGTTCCAGAAGTTGAACACCGAACGGTGCTCGACCATGACACCTTTCGACTGGCCGGTGGAGCCTGACGTGTAGATCACGTAGGCCAGGTTTTCCGCCGTCAGGCCGTCTACCAACGGATTGGCGTCGAACGCCTGATCATCCGCCGCCCGCAGCGACTCAGCACTGTCCAGCAGCATCAGCGGTGTGTCGCCGACCGGCAGACTGAGCGCGCTCTGGGTCAGCAACGCACGCGGCTGGCTGTCCTGCAGCATGAAGGCCATGCGGTCAGTCGGGTGGGCAGGGTCAATCGGCACGTAGGCAGCACCGGATTTGAGCACGCCCAGCAGGCCGACAATCATGTCCAGACTGCGTTCGGCGCAGATGGCCACGCGCTCGTCCGGCTGCACACCGAGTTGCAGCAGCTGTCGGGCCACGTGGTTGGCGCGGCGGTTGAGCTGGCGATAGCTCAATTGGCGGTCTTCGTAGACCAGCGCTACAGCCTCGGGATTGCAGCGGACCTGGTGTTCGAACAAGGTATGGATCGGCACTGCCGGAGCGAATTCACGGGCGGTGTCGTTGAAGTTATTGAGCAGCAGTTGCCGCTCGTCCTCCGGGACCACTTCCAGGCTGCTTGCCAGGCGTTCCGGATCCTGCTCAAGGGCGTTGACCAGCTCGGCAACCGCCTGACCGAGGTAGGCGGCAATCCGCTGCGGGTCGATGCCATTGATAGACTGCGCTGTCAGCGAGAACCCATTGGCCTCATTGGCTACGGCAATCTCGATCGGGTAGTTGGTACGGGTTTCGGAGCCCAGGAAATGAATACCTTCCTGCTCCTCACTCATGTCCTCGATGTTTTTCCCGGCAGTGTTCACCAGATCACCGTGACGGCAGTTGAGGATCACTGTGAACATCGGCAGCGATGCATCCACTGCGCTGCAGCGCTGCGCCAGGGCCAGAGGCGCCTGCTCGTGAGTCAGCAGGCCGCTGAGCTGTTGGTAGGCATCCTGAACGATATCGCGCACGCTGTTTTGTTGCAGGCGAATACGCATCGGCAAGGTATTGATGAACATCCCCAGCGCATGGTTGGCGCCAGAGGTGCCTTGGGAGCGTCCGGAAAGCACGGTGCCGAAAATCCCGTCGTCGCGGCCGCTGGTGGCGGCCACCACCAAACCCCATGCCGCGTGGAACAGCACGGAAGTTGGTACGCCCTGGGCCCTTGCGGTGCTGTGGACCCGCGCGCTGAGGTCGTCGCTCAGATCCTGCACCGAACGCAGGATTGCTGCATCGCCGCCACGCACATCGAGCACGCCGTAGGGCGCAGTGGTGGTGTCGACATCCCCCAGCAGTTGACGGAAGTAGGCTTCATGTTCGGCTTGGGAAACGCATGCGGCCTGGGCGATGAAGTTGCGGTACGGCTGGGATGGCGGCAGGGCGTCGGCGCGTCCGTCCATCACAGCATGGATCTCGCCCATGATCAGGCGCAGGGTGACGTTGTCGCTGATAAGGTGATGGTCCAGCAACGCCATCAGCCACTTTTCCTGCCGGGTATCGTAAGTGATGTACACGGCTATCAGCGGTGCCTGTTGCAGGTCCAGGCGCATATGGTAGGTATTGGTGCGTTCACGCAGCATCTGCAGGGCGTCTTCACCGGGCGCGGCGTCGAGCTGAATGACTGGCAACGGTGCCTGGCGATGGACCACCTGTACCGGTTGCGGCAGACCTTGCCAGCGCAGGGAGCTGCGCATGATGTCGTGGCGGTTGATCACCACTTGCAGCGCGCCGAGGAATTTGTCGAGCAACGCACGGCTGTCGAAGGTCGCTATGGTGCGCATCAGGTAGGCATCGCCTTCTGACTGCAGCAGGTGGTGAAACAGGATGCCTTCCTGCAGCGACGACAGTGGGTAGATATCCTGAACATTGGCGACGCCGCCTGGCACATCGGCAACGATATGCTCCAGTTCCTGCCGGGTCAGTTTCACCAACGGCAGCATGTCCGGGGTCAACGCGGTGCAATCGACCGGAATCAGGTTCGCCGGGGCGACCCGTTCCGCCGCAGTGCCGCCCGCCAGGACCGCGGCCATGGCTTGCAGGGTTGGCGCCGAGAACACCGTGCTCACATCCAGTACCAAGCCGATCTGACGCAAGCGTTCTATCAGGTTAATGACGAGGAAGGAGTGACCACCCAGTTCGAAGAAGTGATCCTGGCGACCGACACGTTCGACCCCGAGCAATTCCTGCCAGGCAGCGGCCAGGGTCGTTTCGATAGCGCCTAGCGGTGCTTCGTAGTCACGACTCACCGTCGCGAACTGGTCCGGCGCGGGCAGGGCGGCACGGTCCAGCTTGCCGTTGGTGGTCAACGGCCAGCTTTCGAGGGTCACAAAGGCACTGGGCAGCATGTGTTCGGCCAGCACGCTGGCCAGCTGGCTGCGCAGGAGCGCTGAATCGGGCGCGGTGCCGTCCTCGGCAATCAGGTAGGCGACCAGGCGTTTGTCGCCGGGGCGATCCTCACGCATGATGACCATCGCTTCACGGACATCGGAGCAGGCGAGCAATTGCGACTCGATCTCGCCCAACTCGATACGAAAGCCGCGAATCTTTATTTGCGAGTCATTACGGCCGACGTAGACCACGCCGCCGTCGCTGCGGTAGTGCGCAACGTCGCCAGTACGATAGAGCCGTGCGCCGCTTTGCAATGCATAGGGGTCGGCAATAAAACGTTCGGCATTCAGCTCCGTACGGTTCAGATAATGCCGGGCAACTCCGGCACCGCCGATGTAAATCTCGCCATTGACGCCCACCGGCACCGGCTGCTGATAGTCGTCGAGGATACGCAGGCACAGGTCATCAAGTGCCGGCCCGATCAGACTTGGCATGGCAGTGTCGATTTCCGCCTGGCTGATCGGGTAGTAGGTGGCATGCACGGTGATTTCCGTGATCCCGTACATGTTCACCAGACGGGTACGCGACAGCGGTGTGCGTGCGGTCCAGGGCTGCAGGCTGCGGAAATCCAAGGCCTCACCTCCGAACACCACTTCACGCAGCGCATGCTCGCGCGGGCTGCGTTCGCGGGCCTGGATGAACTGGCGGAAAGCGCTTGGCGTCTGGTTCAGAACGGTGACCTGCTGCTCGCAGACCAGCGCATAGAAGTCATCCGGCGAACGCGCCACATCACTCGGGACGATGACCAGTTTGCCGCCGTAACACAGCGCGCCCCAGATTTCCCAGACCGAGAAGTCAAAGGCAAAGGAGTGGAACAGCGTCCAGACATCCCCACGCCCGAAGTTGAATTGTCCGGCGGTGGCGTCGAACAGGCGTGCCACGTTGCCGTGCTCCACCAGTACACCTTTGGGCAGGCCTGTAGACCCTGAGGTGTAAATGACATAAGCCAGGTGCTCGCGGGACAGCCCCAGAGCAGCAGGCTCAGGGTTGCAGTCCAGCGATTCATCCGCCAAATCAGTACTGTCGTTATCCGCGCCGAGGGTCAGTACCGGCACGCTGTGTGCCGGCAGCACGTCGAGGCAGGCCGACTGGGCCAGCAACGCCACCGGCGCGCTGTCGGTCAGCAGGTAGCCGAGACGCTCGGCGGGGTATGTCGGGTCCAGCGGTACGTAGGCCGCACCGGCCTTGAGCACGGCCAGCACCGCGCAGACCATCTGTGTACCACGCTCGGCAAGGATCGCAACCCGGTCATCGGGACGCACGCCTTGGGCGAGCAGTTCATGGGCCAGACGGTTGGCTCGGCGATTGAGCGCCTGGTAACTCACCTCATGCCCGCCAAAGACCAGCGCAATGTTCTGCGGATGGGCGGCGGCGAACTGCTCGAAGCGCTGATGCACCATCAGACCCGACGCGAATACCGCCTTGGGCTGCAATAGCGCAGGCGAGGCCAGGCGTTGCGCAGGGCTGAGCAACGGCAGGCCGAGCACAGGTTGCGCGACATCCTCGACCATCGCTTCCAGCAGCGTGTGGAAATGCTCGGCAAAACGCTCGACGGTCGCGTGGTCGAACAGGTCGCTGGCGTACTCGATCATGCCGGTCAGCGTGCCGTTTTCGCTACCCAAAATCAGCATCAGGTCGAACTGCGCGGTTTCATGGGCTTGCAACATCGGATGCAGGCTAAGGCCCGGCAGGCTCAACTCGCCACCGACGCTGGTGTTATCCAGCGACAGGGCGACCTGGTACAGCGGGTTATGGCTCATGGAGCGTGGCGGCTGCAGGGCCTCGATCACTTGCTCGAACGGAATGTCCTGATGCTCATGGGCCGCCAGAATGGTCTGGCGGACCTGTTGCAGCAGTTGCGCCACGCTCGGGTTTTGCGCCAGATCAACTCGCAGTGCCAGGGTGTTGACGAAGAAGCCGATCAGGTTCTCGGTTTCGGTGCGCCCACGGTTCGCGGTGGGCACGCCGATCACCACATCGCGTTCATTGCTTAGACGCGCCATAAGTACCGACCAGGCGCTGAGCAGCCCCATGAACAGGGTGACGTTCTGGGTCTGGCAGAAGCGTTCCAGACGCTGATATTGCGCTGAATCGATCTTGAACGGCACGTTGCCACCGCGATAGCTTTGCACCGCCGGACGTGGTCGGTCGGTGGGCAGCGACAGCAGCGTCGGTGCACCACCCAGGTGCTCACGCCAGAAACCGGCTTGCTCTGCCAGGCGCTCACCCGTAAAGGTGCGGCGTTGCCAGGCGGCGTAGTCAGCGTACTGAATCGACAGGGCCGGCAGCGGGTCTGGCTGATGCTGACTGAAAGCCTGGTAGAGGGCGGCAAATTCGTTGACCAGCACACCCACCGACCAACCGTCGGAGATGATGTGGTGCTGAGTGATCAACAGCATGTGCTCGTCATCCGCCAAACGCAGCAGACACCCGCGAATCAGCGGGCCCTGGCACAGGTCAAACGGTGCAGCGGCCTCGCTGTCGGCGATACGTGAAGCGCTGAGGCTGGCCTGTTCATAAGGCTGCGAGCGCAAGTCCTGCTCCGCCAGGGCGAAACCACTGTCCGCCGCAGCGATGACCTGCATCGGCTGTTCGCCGTGCAACTCGAACGTGGTGCGCAAGCTTTCGTGACGCGCGACCAGACGGTCGAGCGCAGCCTTGAGCGCGCTGTGATCAAGCTCGCCGCGCAGCAGCAGCGACATCGGCATATGGTAAGCGCTGCTGGCACCAGGGTCGAGCCTGTCGAGGAACCACAGGCGTTGCTGGGAAAAGGACAGTGCCAACGGCGCGTTACGCTCGATGGGTTCGATACTGTCGGTGTCGGCCGCTTGCAGACCGTCGACCACCTTCGCCAGTTCGGCAACGGTCGGGTGACTGAACAGCTGGCGCAGCGCCATGTCGCCGTTCAACTGCTGGCGCACCCTGGAAACCAGTTGCGCAGCCAGCAGCGAGTGGCCGCCAAGCTCAAAGAAGCCGTCATTGCGGCCCACTCGTTCGAGGCTCAGCAGTTCCTGGAATATTTCTGCGAGGGCCTGTTCGGTGGCGCCCTCCGGCGCAACGTAGATTCGCTCGGACATGGCGTTCAGGTCCGGTGCCGGCAGTGCTTTCTGGTCGACCTTGCCATTGAGCGTCAGCGGCAAGGTATCCAGGCGCATGAACACACTCGGAACCATGTATTCCGCCAAACCGGCACTCAATTGCGCACGCAGATCCTCTGGATCAGGTGCTTCAACGCCCGCATGCACGGTGTAATAGGCGACCAGACGGGTGTCACCCGGGCTGGCCTCGTGCGCCACCACCACGGAGTTGCGCACGCCGTCGCACAGGTGCAGGACGCTTTCGATTTCGCCAAGCTCGACGCGGAAGCCGCGGACCTTCACCTGACCATCGTTACGCGCGATGTATTCAAGATTACCGTCCGGCAACCAGCGCGCCAGGTCGCCGGTGCGATAGAGCCGCGCACTGTCCTGCGGGCTGAACGGGTCGTCGCTGAAACGTTCGGCGGTCAGTTCCGGGCGGTTCAGGTAGCCGAGTGCAACGCCAGTACCACCGATGTAGATCTCGCCAACCACACCCATCGGCACCGGCTCGCGCCGGGCGTCAAGCACATAGACCCGCACGTTGGCGTTGGGCTTGCCGATCGGCAGGCTCAGGGTGTCAGGCAGTACATCGAAGATTTCGTAGCTGGTGGCACAAGTGGTGCCTTCGGTCGGGCCATAACCGTTGAACAGGCGTACCTGAGCGGAGTGTTCACGGACCCGACGGAACGAGGCCGGATCAGCCCGCTCGCCACCACACATGATCATGCGCAAGCCTGCCAGGGCCTCTGGAATCAACCCGGCATACAGGTTGAACAGGGCGGTCGAGCTGATCATGGCTGTTACACCATGGCGTTTCAGCAGGGCGGCGAACGCCACCGGCTCGAGCAGCACATGGGGCTCGATAATCACCGACTGGCCACCATTGAGCAACGCACCCCAGATTTCCGGAGTACTGGCGTCGAATGCCGGGTTGGACGAAAACGCTACACGGTCCTCGGCCGAGAAGTCGTAGTAACCGTTGTCCTGGACCAGCCGCACAATACCGTTGTGGGTCACGATCACGCCTTTGGGCAGACCGGTGGAGCCGGAGGTGTAGATGATGCACGCAGGGGTCTCGCCTGCAACCTCATCTGCAAGCACGACTGGCGCCTGGTTCAGCGCTGACAGCTCCAGGGTGTCCAGATCCAGTCTTGGCGTCATGTCAGGTGCCGTCAGGTCGCTACGGCTCAGCAGCATGATGGCTTCGCTGTCCTCAAGCATGAAGCGCAGGCGTTCTTCAGGGGCCAGGCGATCCAGCGCCAGATACGCCGCGCCGCATTTCAGGGTGGCCAGCATACTGGCCAGCAATTCCACCGAACGATCCAGCAGGATCGCCACCCGGGTTCCAGGCCCCACACCGTGCTGACGCAGGTGCTGAGCCAGGGCGTTGGCGCGGCTGTCGAGTTCGGCATAGGTCAGCGTTTGCTCACCTTGGCGGACTGCAATTGCATGCGGTGCAGCCTCGGCATGAGCCTCAAACAAGCGATGCATCAGTTGACCGAGCGGGTAGGCGCGCTCGGTGGCATTGATATCCCTCAGCAGGTACTCACGCTCCGCAGTGTCGAGCAACGGCACCTGCTCCAGCACTTGCTGATCATCGGCCGCCATGGCCTCCAGCAAACGCAGGAAGTAGCCGCGGTAACGGCGCATGGTGCTTTCGTCGAACAGCGCCGTGGCGTACTCCAGCGTGCCGATCAGTTGCCCGTCCACCTCGCCGATGTCCAGCGTCAGATCGAATTTTGCCGTATCACCGGCCACTGCGACGCCTTGCAGGGTCATGTCGCCGAGCACCAGAGCGGTGTCCTCGTTGTTTTGCCATGACAGCATCGCCTGGAAAATCGGACTGTGAGACAGACTGCGTTGTGGTCGAACCACTTCAACCACTTGTTCGAATGGCAGGTCCTGGTTTGCCTGGGCAGCCAGAGTCCGCTGTTTGACTTGCTGCAGCAGCGCTTCGACGCTCGGGGCACCCGAGAGGTCGACCCGTACAGCGAGGGTGTTGACGAAGAACCCGATCAGGCTCTCCACCTCGGCGCTCATACGGTTGGCCACCGGCGTACCGATCACCACGTCATCCTGACCGGACAGACGTGCCAACAGCGCGGCCCAGGCAGCCATGACCGTCATGAACAGGCTGCTGCCATATCGTTGGCTCAACGCCTTGAGGCCATGGGTCAATTGTGTATCGAGCACCAGTTCCAGCGTCTGCCCGCTGTAGTCCTGTTGCGCCGGACGTGGCCGATCGGTCGGCAGGGTCAGCAAGGCTGGCGCACCGGCCAGGGCCTGCTGCCAGTACTGACGCTGCTGTTGCAGCACGTCGCCACTCAACCATTCACGTTGCCACAGTGCGTAGTCGACGTATTGCACCGGCAAGGCCGGCAGCGGATCTTCCGCCCCCTGACTGAAGGCTGCATAAAGGGCGCCCAGCTCGCGGTTCAACACCCCGGTTGACCAGCCATCGGAGACGATGTGGTGCATGGTCACCAGCAACACGTGGTCATCATCGGCCATGCGCACCAGACGCCCGCGCACCAGTGGTCCATTGACGAGGTCGAAGTGCTCGCCGGCCTCTTGTGCAGCGATGGCAAGCAACTTTTCTTCGGCATCGGTCTGCCCGGCCAGTACCTGCAGTTGCAGTTCGAAACCAGTATCAGCGGCAGAGATGCGCTGTTCCGCAGGCTGCCCCTGCTCTTGTACAAAAGTGGTACGCAGCGCCTCATGGCGGGCCACGATACGATCCAGCGCGCGTTGCAGCGACGCCTGATCAAGGCTGCCGCGCAGGCGCAGTCCCACCGGAATATGGTAAGCGGCGCTGCCACCTTCCAATTGCGCGAGGAACCATAGGCGCTGTTGGGCAAACGACAGCGGTAGCGCACCCGAACGTTGCACAGGCGTGATCGCCAGGCGGGCGTTGCTCTGCGTATTGCCCAGCCGCTCGGCGAACTGCTGCAGCACCGGTGCCGCGAAAAACGCTGATGGTGAAACCTCCAGATTCAATTGCTGACGGACCTGAGCCAGCACGCGCATGACCAGCAATGAATGACCGCCGAGCGCGAAAAAGTCATCATGCCGACCGACTTGTGCGACGCCCAGCACATCGGCCCAGATTGCGGCGATTGCCGTCTCCAGCGGACCGTCGGCTGCCTCGAAATCATGCTGATCGAAAGCTTCGGCATCCGGCTCGGGCAACGCTTTGCGATCCAGCTTGCCATTGGCGCTCAGCGGCAATGCGGCCATGCGCACGAACGCTGCCGGGACCATGTATTCCGGCAGGTTGAGTTGCAGTTGCTGACGCAGCGCGCGTGGCGTAAGGGCAGGGGCGGCAGGTTCGCGGGTGGCATATTCCACAAAATACGCGATCAGTTTCGGCGTGCCGCTGCTGTCCTCGCGAATCACGACCAGGCTTTCGCGCACGCCCGCGACCTCGGCCAGACGTGCTTCGATTTCGCCCAGCTCCAGACGCAGCCCGCGCAGCTTGGCCTGTGAATCGTTGCGGCCGAGGAATTCGATATTGCCATCAGCCCGGTAGCGCGCCATATCGCCGCTGCGGTACAGCCGTTCGCCCTTGACAAAGGGACTGTCCATGAAGCGTTCGGCGGTGAGTTGCGGCAAATTCAGATAGCCGCGAGCAATACCTGCGCCACCGATATACAGCTCGCCCGCAACACCCGGTGGAACCGGTTGGCCAAGCTCATCGAGCAGATAAATCCGCGTGTTGGCCAGTGCCCGGCCAATCGGCAAGACCCCGTCGACCTGGCTGTTTGCCTCGAACTCGAAACAGGTGCTGTCGATGCTGGCTTCAGTGACACCATAGGCCTGTACGATCTGCACGTGATTACCACAGAGTTTGCGCAGTTGCCGGGCGCTGTGCGCGGTCCAGATATCCGAACCACAGACCACGGTGCGCATGAACGACAGGTCGTGCCCCGTCTCTTCCACCCAGCCCAGCAACGAGTTGAGCACTGCAGGTACGAAATCCCCAAAACCTATCGACCCCTCACGCAGCAGACGGTAAAGCGCAGGCGGGTCCATCAAGGTTTCACGTGGGCACAGCACCAGTGTGCCGCCGAAACCCAGTGAGCGGATCAGGTCGGCGCTGAACACATCGAAGGAAAACCCGGCCATCTGCAAGTGATTGAGTGGCGCGTGTAACGGATACAATTGCTTCCACGCCGCGCTGACGGCGACCAATCCGCGATGCTCGACCATTACGCCTTTCGGCACGCCGGTGGAGCCCGAGGTGTAGATCACATACGCCAGATTGTGTGCGCCGAGAGTTGCCACAAGCGGGTTGTCGTCACGCTCGGTGAAGGTGTCGCGCTGATCGTCATCGAGTAGCACCAGCGGCAAGGCCAGCGTTGGCAGACGCTCCTGCACATTACGCTGGGTCAGCAGTGCCGACGGCGTACTGTCTTCGATCATGTAGGCCAGACGCTCGGCCGGGTAAGCCGGGTCCAGTGGCACATAGGCGGCACCGGCCTTGAGTACACCGAGCACGCCGATCAGCATTTCCACGCCGCGTTCGACGCAGATCGCCACTCGATCATCCGGGCTGATCCCCAGGCCGATGAGATGATGCGCCAGACGGTTGGCCTGACGGTTCAATTCGGCATAGCTCAAGCGCTGCGCCTCGAAGGCCACGGCGATGGCGTCGGGCTGCGCCTGGACCCTTTCTTCGAACAGCTGATAAATCGTGCAGTCCTGCGGGTAGGGCGCCTCGGTTGCGTTGAGGCCCGCCAGCAGATGTTCACGTTCGTCGACACCCAGCAAGGTTACGTGCTCCAGCACCTGTTGGTCGTCGGCGACCATGGCCTCCAGCACACGCTGGAAGTAGCCCAGATACCGCCGCATGGTGCTCTCGTCGAACAACGCTGTGGCGTACTCCAGTGTGCCGACCAGTTGCTCATCCACCTCGGCCATGTCCAGCGTCAGGTCGAATTGAGCGGTATCAGCGGCCAATTCAATGCTTTTCAGGGTCATGTCGCCGAGCGTCAGATCAGACGCCTCGTTGTGCTCCCACGACAACATGGCCTGGAAAATCGGGCTGTGGGACAGGCTGCGTAGCGGATTGATGACTTCCACGACCTGTTCGAACGGCAAGTCCTGATGCGCCTGTGCATCGAGCGTCTGCCGCTTGACCCGCGCCAGCAGAGTCTCTGCGGTAGGCTTGTCACTGAGGTCAACACGGATCGCCAGGGTGTTGACGAACAGGCCCACCAGCCCTTCGACTTCACTGCGTGTACGGTTGGCCACTGGGGTACCAATGACCACATCGTCCTGACCCGCCAAGCGCCCCAGCAGCCCGGCCCACGCGGCCATGACCGTCATGAACAGGGTGCTGCCGTGACGTTGGCTCAATGCCTTGAGGCGCTGGGTAAGGTCTTTGTCGAAAACGATGGGCAGTGCTGCGCCGGCATAGTCCTGCAGCGCCGGACGCGCACGATCGGTGGGCAACATCAACAGCGCGGGAGCGTCTGCCAGGGTTTTCTGCCAGAAGCTGCTTTGCTGTTGCAGCAGATCGCCGCTCAGCAAGCGACGTTGCCACACGGCGTAGTCCAGGTATTGCAGCTCCAGCGGTGCAAGCGGGTCGTCCTGGCCCTGACTGAATGCTGCATAGAGAGCAGACAATTCGCGGGTCAGCACATCAACCGACCAGCCATCGGAAACGATATGGTGCATGGTCAGCAACAGGACGTGATGGTCCTCGGCCATGCGAATCAGGCGGCCACGAATCAGCGGGCCCTGTTGCAAGTCGAAGCTTTGCAGCGACTCTTCGCTGGCCAGCGCCTGAAGTTGTTCCTCGGCATCCGCCAGCCCTTGCAGGTCTTGCAGTTGCAGGTTGAAAGCGGCATCCGCCGGGCTGATGC
This sequence comes from Pseudomonas syringae group sp. J254-4, assembly GCF_032586855.1. Lineage (NCBI taxonomy): Bacteria > Pseudomonadati > Pseudomonadota > Gammaproteobacteria > Pseudomonadales > Pseudomonadaceae > Pseudomonas > Pseudomonas syringae group sp. J254-4. The sequence goes on from NZ_JAWHOO010000021.1 coordinate 67,490, forward strand.
GTTGTACCGGCTGTCCGTCATCACCCTGAATGAATGTGGTGCGTAAGCCTTCGTGGCGTGCAACCAGGCTCTCCAGCGCCCGTTGCATTGCCTTGAGGTCCAGTTTGCCATGCAGGCTCAGACCGGCAGGTATGTGGTAGGCCGCGCTGGCGCCTTCCATCTGAGCGAGGAACCACAGACGTTGCTGGCCGAATGACAATGGCCACGCCTGATCGCGTGCCACCGGCACGATGTCCGGCAAGTTGCTGCGCCCGGCCTGAGAGATGGCTACGGCCAGGGTGCTCAGTTCAGGATGTGCGAACAGCGCAGCCAGACCCAGTTCGACGCCCAATTGATGGCGTACCTGAGAAATCAGACGCATCGCCAGCAAGGAGTGGCCGCCCAGTTCAAAGAACTGATCATGACGGCCCACTTGTTCCAGATCGAGCAGGTTTTGCCAGATCTGCGCCAGCGCAATCTCGGTTTCACCTTGCGGCTCCACGTGTTCGCGGCTGGCAAAGGCATCGGCTTCCGGAGCCGGCAAGGCGTTGCGATCCAGCTTGCGGTTCGGCGTCAACGGCAAGGCGTCGAGGATCACGAATGCGCTCGGCAGCATGTACTCGGCCAGTTGCGGTGCCAGTTCGGCACGCAGTTCAGCAGTTGTAAGCTGGCTTTGCGGCTGGGCAACCACATAGGCCACCAGGCGTTTGTCTCCCGGGTTATCTTCCCGAGCGACCACCACCGCTTCCTTGACCCCTTTGCAATTACCCAGTCGGGCTTCGATTTCCCCAAGCTCGATACGGAAACCGCGCACCTTGACCTGGAAGTCGTTACGGCCGAGGTATTCAATACGGCCGTCAGCCATGTAGCGCGCCAGGTCACCGGTTTTGTACATCCTGGCATCAGGGCTGTTGCTGAATGGATCAGCGAGGAAGCGTTCGGCGTTGACCTCTTCAAGGTTCAGGTAACCGCGTGCCACGCCGTCGCCACCGATGAAAATCTCACCAGCCACGCCATAGGGCACTGGCTGCTGCTGAGCATCAAGCAGGTAAATGCGTGTGTTGGCCATCGGTTTGCCGATGGTCGCATTGCCGCTGCCTTCGCTGCCAGCCGCAGCGTCATGACTAACATAGGCGGCGGTGCAGGAAACGGTGGCCTCGGTCGGACCGTACGTGTTGATCAGGCGAGTGTGTGCCGGGCGCATCTCGTCCCAGAGCTTGAGTTTCTGTGCCGATAATGCGTCGCCGGTGACGTTGATAAGGCGCACCTCAGCCAGGCGTTGTTCAACAGCCTGCGGTTGGTTGTGCCACTCAGCCACCAGCGTATGCCAATGCGCGGCGGTCAAGTGCAGGACGGTTGGGTAGATGCCGTGATTTTCACTGCCCTCACTGCCGAAGATCTCGCGGCTCGGCGCCAGGGTGGCACCGGCCAGGAGTGCCGGGAAAATCTCCTCTACCGAGAGGTCGAAGTTAAGGGTGTTTTGTTGCAGCACAGTGTCGGTTGGGGACAGATCAAACAGGCGTGCAGCATCGACGCTGTAGTTGACCAGACCACGGTGTTCAATCATCACGCCCTTCGGATTGCCAGTGGAACCCGAGGTGTAGATCACATAGGCCAGGTTGCGCACGCCGAGGGCTTGCACCACCGGGTTGTCGTCACGCTCGGTAAACGTGCTGCGCTGATCATCGTCGAGCAACACCAGTGGCAAGCTCAGAGTCGGCAGATATTCCTGCAAGTGACGCTGTGTCAGCAACGCCGACGGCGTACTGTCTTCGATCATGTAGGCCAGGCGCTCGGCCGGGTAGGCCGGGTCCAATGGCACGTAAGCCGCTCCGGCCTTGAGCACACCCAGCAGGCCGATCATCATTTCCACGCCGCGGTCGACGCAGATCGCCACTCGATCATCCGGGCCGATGCCCAGGCCGATCAGGTGGTGAGCCAGACGGTTGGCCTGACGGTTCAACTCGGCATAGCTCAAGCGCTGCGCTTGGAAAGCTACGGCGATGGCGTCAGGTTGCGCCTGTACCTGTGCTTCAAACAGGTGCTGAATGCACAGGTCAGTCGGGTAGTCCTGGCGGGTCTGGTTGAAGGTCTCCAACAACCGGTTACGCTCGGCGGCGGGCAGAACATCCAGCTGCGTAACGGCCATCTGCGGTGTATGCGCCAGCGCGTCGGTCAATTGCTCCAGTGCGCACTGCATCATGGCGCACAGGCGTTGCGGGTCCGCGGGCTGCACACCGTGTATCACCAGGCTGAGCTCACTACCGTAATCGTCGACCGACAAGCACAGCGGGTAGTTGGTGCGTTCGGCGCTGTCGAGCAGGCGCATGCCCGGCCATTGCAACTGGCTGTCCTTGCCCTGATGCCGGTAGTTGAGAAGGCTGGAGAACAACGGCACCGCCGTGGCCACGCTACTGCAACGCTGAGCCAGGGCCAATGATGCCTGCTCGTGGCTCAGTAACTCGCTGAGATCACGATGGGTGGCCATGAGCAGTTCCTGGACACCTTGTGTGGCCAATTGCACGCGAACCGGCAGGGTGTTCATGAACATGCCCATGGCCCGCTCGGCACCGACCGTACCTTGCAGACGACCGGTCACCACGGTGCCGAACACCACATCATCGCGGCCGGTACAGCGGGCCAGCACCTGAGCCCAGGCGACATGAAACAGCACAGCCGGGGACATGCCGCGTTCCCGTGTCTGAGTGCGGATACGTGCGCAAAGGTCACTGCTCAATGCCAGCTCGGCTTCTTCAACGTCATTGCCGTCGCCCTGAACTTCCAGCAGTTCGAACGGAGCGGTGGGTGAATCAACATCAGCCAGGCGGCGGGTGAAGTAGGCTTCGTGGGCACTTGAAGGGCTGGCGAGGGCCTGTGCGACAAACTCCCGATAAGGCTGCGGTGGCAGCAGGTCTGCGCTCTGGCCTTGCATCAGCAGGCGAATTTCTTCGAGTATGAGCTCCAGAGTGACGTGGTCGCTGACCATGTGGTGATCAAGCAGCGCCAGTAGCCAACGATCCGAGTGTGGGTCGCCAGCAATGTAGGCCAGTAGCAGCGGGGCCTGTCGCAGGTCCAGGCTAAGACGATTGGGATCAGTGAGACGATCCACCTGGCTGAGTGCGTCTTCGTCCGGCGTCAGCGTGAGGGTATGTACCGCGAATTGCGCCTGGCGGTGCACCACTTGCACCGCTTGTGACAGGCCGATCCAATGTACCGAACTGCGCAGGACATCATGGCGGTCGATAACCGTTTGCAGGCCCTCAAGAAAGGCGTCAAGACGCGCACGGCTGTCGAACTCGATCGTAGAGCGCATCAGGTAGGCGTCGCGTTCACGATTCAGCAGGTAATGGAACAGGATGCCTTCTTGAAGCGGTGCCAGCGGATAGATGTCCTGGATATTGGCGGCTCCACCCGGAACGGCCGAGGTAATCAGTTCAATCTCATCAACGCTCAGTTCCACCAGCGGCAACATGTCTGGCGTTAATTGCGTGCAGTCGGCCGGGATCCGGTTAGCCGGTGCCTGGAACAGGGCTTGTTTATCCTGACTGATAGCCAAGGCCATTTCACGCACGCTGGGCGCAGTGAATACAGTCTTTACGTTGAGATTCAGGCCGCGCTTGCGCAGACGCTCGATCAGCGAGACGGCCAGCAGTGAGTGGCCACCCAGTTCGAAGAAATGGTCGTGACGGCTTACCTGCTCAATGCCCAGCAGGTCTTGCCAGATAGCCGCGATCTGCTCTTCGGTTTCGCCTTGCGGGGCTTCATAGCCACGGCTGATCAGTGCATCGGCTTGCGGGGCTGGCAAGGCGTTGCGATCCAGCTTGCGGTTCGGCGTCAATGGCAAGGCGTCGAGGATCACGAACGCGCTCGGCAGCATGTACTCGGCCAGTTGCGGTGCCAGTTCGGCACGCAGTTCAGCAGTTGTAAGCTGGCTTTGCGGCTGGGCAACCACATAGGCCACCAGGCGTTTGTCTCCCGGATTATCTTCCCGAGCGACCACTACCGCCTCCTTGACCCCGGCGCAATTGCCCAGACGGGCTTCGATTTCGCCCAGTTCGATACGGAAACCACGCACCTTGACCTGGAAGTCGTTACGGCCCAGGTATTCAATACGGCCGTCGGCCATGTAGCGTGCCAGGTCGCCGGTCTTGTACATCCTGGCGTCAGGGCTGTTGCTGAACGGATCCGCCAGGAAACGCTCGGCATTAACCTCTTCAAGGTTAAGGTAGCCGCGTGCCACGCCGTCGCCACCGATGAAAATCTCACCGGCCACGCCGTATGGCACTGGCTGCTGCTGAGCATCAAGCAGGTAGATACGGGTGTTGGCCATCGGCTTGCCAATGGTCGCGTTGCCGCTGCCTTCGCTGCCGGCCACGGCGTCATGACTGACGTAGGCGGCGGTGCAGGAAACGGTGGCCTCGGTCGGACCGTAGGTGTTGATCAGGCGAGTGTGCGCCGGGCGCATCTCGTCCCAGAGCTTGAGCTTCTGCGCCGACAGTGCGTCACCCGTGACGTTGATCAAGCGCACATGCTGCAGACGTTGCTCAGCGACCTGCGGGTGGTTGTGCCATTCGGCCACCAGCGTATGCCAGTGCGCAGCGGTCAGGTGCAGGACGGTGAGTTGAATGCCGTGAGTTTCAGTGCCTTCGCTGCCGAAGATATCGCTGCTTGGCGCCAGAGTGGCACCAGCCAGCAAGGCCGGGAAGATTTCCTCCACCGACAGGTCGAAGTTCAGGGTGTTCTGTTGCAGCACGGTGTCGGTTGGGGACAGAGCAAAAAGCCGCGCGGCATCGACGCTGTAGTTGACCAGGCCACGGTGTTCGATCATCACGCCCTTCGGATTGCCAGTGGAGCCCGAGGTGTAAATCACATACGCCAGGTTGCGCGCACCGAGGGCTTGCACCACCGGGTTGTCGTCACGCTCGGTAAAGGTGCTGCGCTGATCATCGTCGAGCAACACCAGTGGCAAGGTCAGAGTCGGCAGATATTCCTGCAAGTGGCTCTGTGTCAGCAACGCCGACGGCGTGCTGTCTTCGATCATGTAGGCCAGGCGCTCGGCCGGGTAGGCCGGGTCCAGTGGCACGTAAGCCGCTCCGGCCTTGAGCACACCGAGCAGGCCGACCATCATTTCCACGCCGCGCTCGACGCAGATCGCCACCCGATTATCCGGGCCGATGCCCAGGCCAATCAGATGATGCGCCAGACGGTTGGCCTGACGGTTCAATTCGGCATAGCTCACGCGCTGCGCCTGGAAAGCCACGGCGATGGCATCAGGTCGGGTGCGTACCTGCGCTTCAAACAGCTGCTGAATGCACAGGTCCGTCGGGTAGTCCTGGCGGGTCTGGTTAAAGGTCTCCAACAGCCGATTGCGCTCGGCGGCGGGCAGCACATCCAGCTGCGTAACGGCCATCTGCGGTGTATGCGCCAGCGCGTTAGTCAATTGCTCCAGCGCACACTGCATCATGGCGCACAGACGTTGCGGGTCCGCGGGCTGCACGCTGTGTATCAACAGGCCGAGGTCACTGCCGTAATCGTTAACCGACAAGCACAGCGGGTAGTTGGTGCGCTCAGAGCTGTCGAGCAAGCGCATGCCCGGCCATTGCAACTGGCTGTCCTTGCCCTGATGCCGGTAGTTGAGCAGGCTGGAGAACAACGGCACTGCCGTGGCCACGCTACTGCAACGCTGGGCGAGGGCCAATGATGCCTGCTCGTGGCTCAGTAATTCGCTGAGATCACGGTGGGTGGCCATGACCAGTTCCTGGGCGCCTTGCGTGGCCAGTTGCACGCGAACCGGAAGGGTGTTCATGAACATGCCCATGGCCCGCTCGGCGCCGAACGTACCTTGCAGGCGGCCGGTGACCACGGTGCCGAACACCACATCATCGCGACCGGTACAACGCGCCAGCACCTGAGCCCAGGCAACATGGAACAGAACCGCCGGGGACATGCCGCGCTCCCGGGCCTGAGTGCGGATACGTGCGCAGAGGTCACTGCTCAATGCCAGTTCGGCCTCTTCAACGTCATTGCCGTCGCCCTGAACTTCCAGCAGTTCGAACGGAGCGGTGGGTGAATCAACATCAGCCAGACGGCGCGTGAAGTAGGCTTCGTGGGCACTTGAAGGGCTGGCGAGGGTCTGTGCAACAAACTCCCGATAAGGCTGCGGTGGCAGCAGGTCTTCGCTCTGACCTCGCATCAATAGGCGAATTTCTTCGACTATGAGTTCCAGGGTGGTGTGGTCGCTGATCATATGGTGATCAATCAGCGCCAGTAGCCAACGATCCGAGTGTGGGTCGCCAGCAATGTAGGCCGATAGCAGCGGTGCCTGTCTCAGGTCCAGGCGCAGACGACCTGGATCAGTGAGACGATCCACCTGACTGAGCGCGTCTTCATCCGGCGTCAGCGTGAGTGTGTGTACCGGCAATTGTGCCTGGCGATGCACCACTTGTACCGCTTGCGGCAGGCCGGTCCAATGCACCGAACTGCGCAGGACATCATGACGGTCGATAACCGTTTGCAGCCCCTCAAGAAAGGCGTCAAGACGCGCACGGCTGTCGAACTCGATCGTCGAGCGCACCAGGTAGGCGTCGCGTTCATGATTCAGCAGGTAATGGAACAGGATGCCTTCTTGAAGCGGTACCAGCGGGTAAATGTCCTGGACATTGCCGGCTCCACCCGGAACGGCGGAGGTGATCAGTTCAATCTCATCAACGCTTAGCTCCACCAGCGGCAACATGTCTGGCGTTAATTGCGTGCAGTCGGTCGGGATGCGGTTAGCCGGTGCCTGGAACAGGGCTTGTTTGTCCTGGCTGATAGCCAAGGCCATTTCGCGCACGCTGGGCGCAGTGAATACAGTGTTTACGCTGAGACTCAGGCCCTGCTTGCGCAGACGGTCGATCAGCGAGACGGCCAGCAGTGAGTGGCCGCCCAGTTCGAAGAAATGGTCGTGACGGCCTACCTGCTCAATGCCCAGCAGGTCTTGCCAGATAGCCGCGATCTGCTCTTCGGTTTCGCCTTGCGGCACTTCGTAGCCACGACTGATCAGTGCATCACCGTCTGGTGCTGGCAGCGCCTTGCGATCCAGCTTGCCGTTCGGCGTCAGTGGCATTGAGTCGAGCAGCACATAGGCCATCGGGATCATGTAGGCCGGCAGTTGTTCCTGCAGCGAATCGCGCAAGCTGTCGATGTCTACCGAAGCATGCTCTGCTATCAGGGTGTAATAAGCTACCAAGCGTTTATCGCCCGGCACATCTTCACGAGCAGTGACCACCGCTTCGTGGACCGCCGGGTGTTTGGCCAGAGCGGCTTCGATTTCGCCGATCTCGATACGCAAGCCGCGGATCTTCACCTGGAAGTCATTACGGCCCAGGTATTCCAGCGCGCCGTTGGTCAGCCAGCGGCCCACGTCGCCGGTTTTGTACAGGCGGGCCTGCGGATCGCTGGAAAACGGGTCGGCGATGAAACGCTCGGCACTCAGTTCTGGCTGGTTCAAATAACCCCGCGCTACGCCGATGCCGCCAATGTGCAGTTCACCGGCCACGCCCAGTGGTTGCAGCTGGCCCAGGGCATCCAGCACGTGCATCTGAATGTTGGCAATCGGACGGCCAATAGGCACGCTGTCGCCCGGATCCGTCGGGCGGCATTCCCAGGCAGTAACGTCGATGGCCGCTTCGGTCGGGCCATACAGGTTATGCAGTTCAACGCCCTTGAGCTGTTGTTCGAAGCGGCGCTGCAACGCACGAGGCAAGGCCTCGCCGCTGCACAGTACGCGGCGCAGTTGCGGGAAGTCGCGGGTTGAACGGTGCTCCAGAAATACATCGAGCATCGAGGGCACGAAGTGCAGCAGGGTAATGCCCGTGTCACTCATGACCTGCGCCAGATAGTCAGGGTCCTGATGGCCACCGGGACGGGCCATGACCAGTTCGGCACCGGCCAGCAGCGGTAGGAAAAACTCCCAGACCGACACGTCGAAGCCGAACGGGGTCTTTTGCAGTACCCGATCGTTGCTGTCCACGTGATAGGCGTCGCGCGCCCAGAGCAGTCGGTTGACCACACCCAGGTGTTCGTTCATTACGCCTTTGGGCGTGCCGGTGGAACCGGAAGTGTAAAGCACATAGGCCAGATGATTCGGTTGCAGGCCCAGGGCCTTGGCATCCGTGTTGCCGCTCGGCTGCTTAGCCAGTTGCGCGAGGTCATCGCGGTTATCGAGCACCAGCACCGGAACGCTTAGGGCTGGCAGATCTGCAAGCAGATCGCTGCTGGTCAGCACTGCCTGCGGCGAGCTGTCCTCAAGCATATAGGCCTGACGCGCGCTCGGCAGGTCCGGGTCAATCGGTACATAGGCGCCACCGGCCTTGAGAATACCCAACAGCGCCACGACCATTTCCGGTCCGCGACGCAGGCTGACTGCAACTCGCGTATCCGGCTCCACGCCCAGTTCGATCAGGCGATGGGCGAGCTGGTTGGCCTGTTGGTTGAGTTCGGCGTAAGTGAGCAGCGGTCCGCTGTCGCCGCGTACGGCGCAAGTACCCGGACGCTGGGCGGCCTGTTGCTCGATCAGTTGGTGAATCAACACATCGCGAGGATAAGGGTGGGCAGTGTCATTGAAGCCCGCCAGCAACAGCTCGCGCTCATCGTCCGGCAGTATCGACAGGCTGTTCAACGCGGCATGCGGGGTGTGTTCCAGTGCTTCCACCAGGCTGTGCAGTGCAACCTGCATGTACTCGCCGATGCGCTGAGCATTGATTTGCTGGACGGCCTGAATAGTGAGCGTGAAAGCATCGCCCAGGTCATCGACGTTCAGGGTCAACGGGTAGTTGGTATTGTCTTCGGTGCCGAAAGACTCGATCCCTTCCCAGGCGGCGGCAGCTTGTGCCGAAACATCGCCCACGACACTGTGCCGGTAGTTGAGCAATGCACTGAATAGCGGCGTCGGTGCGGCCACGCCGCTGCAGCGCTGGGCGAGCACCAGCGGAGCATGCTCATGCCCCAGCAAGGATGTCAGCCGCTCGTGGGTCGCCTTCAATCCCTCGGCCACTGTCGTCGCGTCGATATCGACGCGCAGCGGCAAGGTATTGATAAACATGCCCAACGCACGGTCGGCACCGTCGCCGGCCTGCATACGGCCCAGCAGTACCGTGCCGAACACCACTTTTTCACAGGCCGAGACATTGCCCAGCACCCGCGCCCAGGCCAGGTGCATCAGGCTCGCGACGCTGACGCCTGCCTGTCGAGCCTGAGCCCGCAAACGCAGGCTCAGCTCGGCGGCCAGGGGCACGCTGGCCTCTTTGAGGTCACGGCCGCCGTCCTGCACATCCTGCACACCGAATGGCAGGGTCGGCTCGACGATGTCGCCGAGCATCTCGCGGAAGAACGCTTGGTGCTGAGCATCACGGCCCCCCAGGCGAGCCTGGGCGACATAGTTGCGATACGGCACCGTCTCAGCCAACGCATCGCCCTGACCGAGCAGGTGCGCCTGAATTTCATGCAGGACCACGGACAGGGAAGTGGCGTCGCTGACCAGGTGATGGGACAGCAGCATCGCCAGCCAGCGGTCGTTGACCGGGTCATGGCTATAGACAATGCGCATCAATGGCGCGTTACGCACATCAAGGCGGTAATGCCGAGGGTCGAAGCGCTGGTGCAATTGCTCGTCAACCGGGCCGTCTGCAGGGTCGAGGAACAACTCGGTGACTTGCAGTTCAGCCTGGCGCAGCACCACTTGCACCGGTTCATCGAGATCTTCCCACAGCACCGCGGTGCGCAGGATATCGTGGCGGTTGATCACGCCTTGCAAAGCGCCGCTGAAAGCGTCCAGCCGCGCCCGGTCAGATAAGCCGAACAGTGCTTTCAGGGTATAGGGGTCGCCCTGTTCGGCACTGATATGGTGGTAAAGAATCCCCGCCTGCAACGGTGCCAGCGGGTATATGTCCTGCACATTGGCAGCACCGCCGGGCACATCTTTCACCACGCGGTCGATCTGCGCCTGAGTAAGGCTGATCAGCGGCAGCAAGTCAGGGGTGATGTGTTCGCAACGTTCGGGAATCAGGTTGGCCGGCACCACGACGTCCGTGCCGCCATCGACTGCTGCGGCAAGCGCCGCCACGGTCGGCTGGCCGAACAGCACATGCACATCGGCACTCAGACCGACATCGCGCATTTGCTGAATCAATTTCACCGCCAGCAGCGAGTGGCCGCCCAGTTCGAAGAAGTGATCATGACGACCCACCTGTTCAACCTTGAGCACGTCGGCCCAGATCGACGCCAGCAGCGTTTCCACTTCGCCTTGCGGCGCTTCGTAACCGCGGCTGATCAGCGATTGCGCATCCGGAGCAGGTAGTGCCTTGCGATCCAGCTTGCCGTTGGGCGTCAAGGGCAGGCTGTCCAGCTGCACAAAAGCGCTGGGAACCATGTATTCGGGCAGGTGTTCAAGCAACTCTTTGCGCAGGTTTTCGGCGGGTGCCGGTTCGCCACACAGGTAGGCCACCAGACGCTTGCTGTCAGGTTGTGTCGGGTCGTCTGCACGGGCAACCACTACCACTTCACGCACACCGGCGCACAAGGCCAGAGCGGCCTCGATTTCGCCGATCTCGATACGCAAGCCGCGGATCTTCACCTGGAAGTCATTACGGCCCAGGTATTCCAGCGCGCCATTGGCCAGCCAGCGACCCACGTCGCCGGTTTTGTACAGGCGGGCCTGCGGGTCGCTGGAAAACGGGTCAGCGACGAAACGCTCGGCACTCAATTCTGGCTGGTTCAGGTAACCCCTGGCCACGCCAATGCCGCCAATGTGCAGCTCACCGGCAACGCCCAGTGGTTGCAAGTGACCTGACGCATCCAGCACGTGCATTTGAATATTGGCAATCGGACGGCCGATGGGCACGCTTTCGCCCGGATCCGTCGGGCGGCATTCCCACGCAGTAACGTCGATGGCCGCTTCGGTCGGGCCATACAGGTTGTGCAGTTCAACACCCTTGAGCTGTTGCTCGAAGCGGCGCTGCAACGCGCGAGGCAAGGCCTCGCCGCTGCACAGTACGCGGCGCAGTTGCGGGAAGTCGCGGGTTGAACGGTGTCCCAGAAATACGTCGAGCATTGAAGGCACAAAGTGCAGCAGGGTAATGCCCGTGTCACTCATGACCTGCGCCAGATAGTCAGGGTCCTGATGGCCACCGGGACGGGCCATGACCAGTTCGGCGCCGGCGAGCAGCGGCAGGAAAAACTCCCAGACCGACACGTCGAAGCCGAACGGGGTCTTTTGCAGCACGCGATCATTGCTGTCCACGTGATAGGCGTCACGGGCCCAGAGCAGGCGGTTAACGACTCCAAGGTGCTCGTTCATCACGCCTTTGGGCGTGCCGGTGGAACCCGAGGTGTACAGCACATAGGCCAGATGATTCGGCTGAAGACCCAGAGCCTTGGCATCCGTGTTGCCGCTCGGCTGCTTAGCCAGTTGCGCGAGGTCATCGCGATTATCGAGCACCAGCACCGGAACGCTTAGGGCTGGCAGATCTGCAAGCAGATCGCTGCTGGTCAGCACTGCCTGCGGCGAACTGTCCTCAAGCATATAGGCCTGACGGGCGCTCGGCAGGTCCGGATCGATCGGCACATAGGCGCCACCGGCCTTGAGAATACCCAACAGTGCCACGACCATTTCCGCGCCGCGCCGCAGGCTTACCGCAACCCGCGTATCCGGCTTCACACCCAGTTCGATCAGGCGATAGGCCAGCTGATTGGCCTGCTGGTTGAGTTCGGCGTAGGTGAGCAACGGCCCGCTGTCGCCGCGCACAGCGCAGGCATCAGGACGCTGGGCGGCCTGTTGCTCGATCAGTTGGTGAATCAGGATATCGCGAGGATAGGCGAGGGCGGTTTGGTTGAAAGTTGCCAGTTGCTGATGCTCGTTTTGGCTCATCAGCGGGAAGTGTGCCAAAGGGTTGTCGTGTTGATTCAGCACAGCTTCAAGCATGGCGAAAATGCGCTGCTGTATGCGCTGAACTTCCTCGAAGGTGAAGTAAGCCGTGTTGAAGTTGAAGTCCAGGTGGATGTCTTCAGAGGGATGGTAATCGCGTACGAAGATCGCCATGGGCGTCTGTTCGTAGCCGTTGTCCAGCATCAGCACCCGCGCCGGGTCCTCGCCGCCGAACGTGACGTCACCATCGAAGCTTTCGAATGACAGTGAAACATCGAACAGCTGATGGCGTCCGGTTTGCGCCAGCCGCAGGCTACGGTTGAGTTCGGCAATCGGGAAACGCTGGTGACGGTAAGTGCGACGTAGTTGCGTACCGATGTTATTCATCAGGTCGACCAGCGTTGCATGCGGATCGAAGCCCACGCGAATCGGGCTGATCGAGGAAAACATCCCGATGGTGGCTTTCTGACGAGCATTGGTACGGTTATGCACCGGCATTCCGACAACGATCTCATCGACGCCTACGGTACGGCAGAAATAGGTGCTGATAACTCCGACCAGTACATGAGCCACAGACAGGTTGCATTCGCTGGCAAACTGCGTAAGCGCGTTGTAAAGCGCGCGGGGCAACATGGCTTGAACCTGGTCACTGGGGGCTGGACCGTTGGTTACGCCTGCCTTGAAATCTGCTCTGCGTTGCAGCAGAACCGGCGGCAGTTGGGCGTAGGTCTGCTCCCAGAACAGTCGATCACGCTCGTAGCGAGAAGACGTCATGTAGGCCTTGTCTTCTTCAAGGAACGAGAGGTAAGAAGGCCCCTCGGCAAGCGTTTGCTTGCCTTCCAGCAAGCCTGAGTAGGCATCGCCCACGGCATGCGCAATCAGCACTGCACCGATACCGTCGGCGACCAGGTGGTGCAAGCGATTGAACCAGTAATGCAGTTGCGGCCCGCAACGAACCAGGCGTGACTCCCAGAGTTGTCCGGTCATTGACTCAAAGGGTTGGCGGAAGGACTCGCGCAGATGCGCAATGGCATGCTCGGCGTCGCCGTCGACCTCAGGCAAGTCGGTCACTTCAAGCTTGAACGGCGCCTCGGACAGAACACGCTGGCCGCCCATACCACTCTCGTGACTGAAACTCAGACGCAACGCGTCATGGCTGTCGATGACCATCTGGATGGCTTTTTCGAACAGCACAATATCGATCTCGCCCTTGATCTCCAGAGTCATGCCGATGTTGTAGTAAGGCAGGTGCGGGTGTGTGAGCTGATCGAGCCAGATACCTTGCTGAACCGAAGCCAGCGAAAGGGGTTCTTGTTCTTGCGTGCACAGATTGTCGATCAACGAATTCATCTCAAAGCACCTGTTTGCGAAATCAATTGGCTCGTCTCCGGTCGAAGGGCGGCGTGGCATGTGGCTGGACGACTGCCAGTCGGAGGGAGGACTAAAAACATTGAAAAAAAAATAGAGCATCCCCTTGGGGATGTCTGTCGTGGGAAGCTGGGACAACTGCGGGCTTCCGGGCTGGGTGTTCAATGATTCAAGACTGTTCGGTATAAGGCCCGGACCGATTCGACTGGCTTGTGGAGCGGGGTGGTGAAGGGAAGGTTGTTGATTGGTGCTGCGCCAGTGTGCCGCCTGGGAGGTGAGCCGGTTACAGCCGCGCTCAAGGCCGCAGCGCAGAGTGAAGTCGGGGGCCTGAGCCCCCGCCCTTTTATTCGCCGAGGTATCGCGCGACTGTCAGGCGACAGCGGGCTGAAGAACTTCGTCCAGGAAGCTGAAGGCGGTGTGTTTCGATTGCGGGCTGGAGACAAAGAACGCGAGGTGGCTGCCATTGTGTTCTATGTGCAGCGTGGCGTCCTTGATCGACGCAGCGATATGCCGTGAGCCACCGATGTGCGTCGTCGAGTCGGCATCGCCAGCCACGACCAGAGTTGGCGCGCTGATGCGCGCCAGTCGTGGTGCCAGTTCGGTCTTGTTCAGTGCATCATTCAAACGCGCATAGCGATAGAACAACTCGGGATTGACATAGGGGTAAAGCACCACGTGGGCAATGGACTCAGGGGTGGTGGCCAGCGTCGACTGGTCGAGGAACATCGCTTGCAGGTCAGCAGCCTCGCCGCGATCCTGAGCTGCGCTTTCCATCAGCCATTCGAAGTTTTGCTGATGAGCGGTACGCAGATCGTTGTCGCCCAGGTTGTAATCGCCATGCCACAAACTCAGAGAGCTGACCCGTTCGCGGTGGGAAGCGGCGGCGCTCAGGGCGATCACCGCGCCGCCGCAGATGCCCATCAGGTGTGCGGTCGATAGCCTGAAGTGATTCATCACGCTGATCATGTCGGCGACCTGAGCATCGGTGTCCACCGCAATCTGGTCGAACGCCTCGCAGGCACCGAACAGCCCTCGGGTCTCCCAGGTCACGACAAAAAAGCGCTCGCTCAAGGCGTCGAACCAGTCGCGGCAGAGATCGAACGGAATGCCGCAAGGCAGTGCCAGAACTACAGGAGGCAGTTCTCGGTTGGCGCTGGCATGCACCAGCAATTGCGCATTGTCACGGGTGGTCAGGTGCAGTGTCTCTATGTGCGGTACTGCACCGCTGAATTCAAAATGCTTGAGCAGTCGACTGAATGCGGTGACGTCTCCAGCATCGTCGAAGTGCTCGTAGCTATAGTCGAGCGCTTCACAGATTTTTCGGCTTATAAAGTATTCGAACGACGACAGTTGTGCCTCGCCACCGTGCAAGTACTGCAGGGTGCGCACGCCGATGCGCGCAAACGCGGCATTGATCGCCCGCTCTGTGGCTCGCACGCTGGAGCAAGCCGGCTCTGGCAGCGGGCCGTTGGCCTGGGCGAGAAAGCTCAGGCACACGGGATCGGGCAAATTGAGGGCAAGGTGCCTGAGCATCCTCACCGTCTCGCACAGACGCATCGCTGCGTCGGAGGAAATAGTCATGGATCGTTACTCTTTTTGGGCGCTTTTTCAGGCACATTGCGCAAGGCTACTGTCGTCTGACGTAGTTGGATCAGACCGCTTCGAATTTTTTGCCGCGTGTGGTGTGGGTCACGAGACGGTTGTATTCCGGCGTTTCGTCACCGATCACCTGCACCGCGCCGTATTTCTCCAGGCTGATGCGGCCGCCGTACTCTTCGATGTGGTCCGAGTCCGGGTAGATGTGCACGAAGGAAGGTACATAGCGTGACGCGAAGCCCATGCGCATTTCCTGTGATTCGCCGCTGTGCGGATAGGACGCGTGCATCAGCGTCGACCAGAAAATGATGAACTGCCCGGCCTTCATCTGCATGGGTACAGCAGAGGCCTCGTCAGGTTTCCAGTTCTCATCGATCTGCAACTGGCGATAGTCGTAACCGAAGAAACCGCGACGCACGCCGTCCTTGACCACCGAATTGTTGGCATCGGGCTCATAGCTCATGCGCTTGGTTTCGTCATAGTTCATGCTGTTCTGGGTGCCAGGAATGAACTGCAGGCAACCATTGGCAATGTTCGCGTCAGTGAACGCCGTCCAGACGGTGATGGTGCCGCCGAACTCTTCGTTCTCCGGCCAGATGATCTGCGGTTTGCCGGAGGCATTGGCGAAGGTATCGGCCTGATGCCAGTCGGTGCCTTCATCACCCGGATATTTAGGAAAGAACTCGGTGCGCCAGCAGAGCACGTTCGGACCGAGGATGCTTTCGACGCGGTCGCAGATTTCCGGGCGGCAGATGTGGCTGGCCAGAAAGTCATCGTCCAGATGGCGGTCATAGTTGGCGATGTTGGTACCACCGGAGATGGCGTCCAGATCCTGGTAGGCCGCGGCGCTACGGTCGAGCAGACGCAGGCGGGTGCGCTTCCAGGTTTCTTTCATTTCTTCTGGCGAGTAGGCGTCAAACGGACCGATAAAGCCGTTTTTCTCGAACGAGGCACGCTGTTCCGCAGTTAAAGCGAATTTTTTGCTCATGAGCTTTTCCTTTTCGGTCAATGGGCTTGAACAAGGCTACGGGAGATGTGGTCGGCCAGGACTTTGGCCGTTGCGCCATCCGCCAGGATTCCTGGGTCGAGGTTGATTTTGTAGTGCGCTTTGAGCTTGCTAAGCGAACGGATCAGCGCCAGCGAGGTGCCACCGGAATCGAAGAAATCATCATTGACGCCGATGTTTTTCAGACCCAGATCTTCGCTCCAGACCTTGAGCACGAAGTGCTCCTGTTCACTGAGGCCCTTGACGTCTGCCGCACGTAAAGGCGCTGTGTCAGCGGTAGGCGAGGGCAGTTGTTGCTTGTCGATTTTGCCGTGGTGGGTCACCGGCAGCGATGCCAGCGGCACATACACCGAGGGCCGCATGTACTCCGGCAAACTTTCGGCCAGCAGTGCGGCAACTTCGCTGCGAGTCTGTTCTGTCCAGGCATCGACGCCCTTGCCTGGCACCACGTAAGCCACCAGACGCAGGTCGCCATCACCGTAATCGTGTACACCGACATGGGCAGCGGCGACGTTCGGGCTGGTTTGCAGAGAGGCCTCGATCTCGCCCGGCTCGATGCGGAAACCGCTGATTTTCAATTGTTCATCGCAACGACCGGCGTAACGGTATTCACCATTACTCTCCAGGGTCATCAGGTCGCCAGTGCGGTAGGCGCGTACAGCACCGGGCAACTCGACGAAACGCTCGACGTTAAGCGCTTCACGGTTCAGATAGCCCTGAGCCACGCCGGCGCCTTCGATGTACAGCTCACCCGTGGTGCCTTCCGCGACCGGGGCCAGGCTTGCGTCAAGCAGGTGCAGGCGCCAGCCGTCCAGCGGTTTGCCGAGAGAAACCATGGCGGCTGTTTCCAGGTCCTGCGCCAACACTCGCTTGAAGGTGGTGTGAACGGTGGCCTCGGTGATGCCGTACATGTTGATGAGCGCAGGCTTCTGGTCGCCATGGCGCTCGACCCAGGGACGCAGCACGGTAGCGGGCAACGCTTCGCCGCCGAAGACCACGTAGCGCAGGGCAAGAGGTGCAGTATTGCCACGATCAGCTTCATCAAGACCGCGGAAGGCCGATGGTGTCTGGCTGAGCACGGTGACGCGCTGATCGGCAAGCCACTGACGCAGGCTGGCAGGAGAGCGCGACACTTCATACGGCACTATAGCCACCTGGCCGCCGTGGGCGAGGGCACCCCAGATTTCCCAGACCGAGAAGTCAAAACCGATGGAGTGGAACATCGACCAGACGTCTTGGGCGTTGAAGTCATAGGCGCGCTGGGTACTTTCCAGCAGGCGACTGACGTTGCCATGGGAAACCTGCACGCCTTTGGGCTCACCGGTGGAGCCAGAGGTGTAGATGATGTAGGCAGTGACCTGATCCGGGTCTGAACGGCCGTCTTCGGCAGCCAGTTTCAGCGCCGGTGCGGACAGCAACTCGTCAAGGGCCAATACGCGCAGAGACGGTATTTTCGGCAGATCTGCAGCATCGCCGATGATCAGGCTGAGGCCGCTGTCGCGCATGATGTGTTCGACGCGCTTGCCAGGGTATTGCGGGTCAACCGGCACATACGCGCCGCCGGCCTTGAGAATGCCCAGCAGGCTGATGACCAGATCGACGCTACGCGACATGTACATCCCCACACGCATTCCGTGGGTCACACCTTCACTGCGTAAACGCGCAGCCAGCTTGGTCGAGAGTGCTTCGAGCTGTGCGTAGCTCAAGGTCCTGAGCGTATCACTGACTGCGATGCGCTCAGGAAATTGACGTGCCCTGTCAGTGAATATCTCGTGCAGAAAAGCACCGGGCTTGAGAGGGGCTGACGCGGCGCCAAGCGATTCGTCAGTGTTCTTGATCGGCATGACAAAGGCTCCTGTTTAGTAACCAGGTGCAGCGTTCAAATCCACTGCACTCAAGACATCCCTGCGGCCTGAAGGATCTGTTCGAAGGGCCGGCAAAATCCGCAGTTGGCGCATTTCAGCACCGACTGCCGGCTTGCGTCTGTCGAGGGAAATGGGGACAAGGCCCTGGCGAACACCATGAATTCGCTTTGACATGCTGCGCGACCGCTGTCCCGGAATGCGGTGACAGACGCCCCCCGGCCATCAGTGTTTTTATTCTTGCGCGGTGCTGGAACGTGTTGGTCTGGCACCAAACAACGTGGATGTGAAGGGCTGAGGTCCAGGAGTTTATGCATGAGTCTTCAAGCTAACACTGCGCCCGTTTTCGCTGACGAACAGCGAGCGGAGGTGCCAACGTGGCCCGACGGAGCCGCTGACCCCTCGGTGCGGTTGTCCCTGCTGGCTGCTGGCATCAGTTTGCCAATGGTCGTCGAGCCAATCGCTGACGGGCTGGACCCGGCTCAATGGGCCAGCGAGCGACGCGAGGTAATCGAGGCATTGTTGTGTCGTCACGGCGCGGTGTTGTTTCGCGGGTTTGACCTGCCTTCGGTCGCCGCCTTCGAAGCATTTGCCGAGGCGCTGTCGCCTGGCCTGCACGGCACATACGGCGATCTTCCAAAGAAGGAAGGCGGGCGCAATGTCTATCGCTCAACGCCGTATCCCGAGCGCGAAATGATCCTTTATCACAACGAGAGTTCGCACCTGGAAAGCTGGCCTCGCAAGCAGTGGTTCTTCTGTGAGAAGCCATCGAAAGTGGGCGGGGCAACGCCGCTGGCGGACATTCGCCAGGTGCTCGCCTATCTGCCCAAAGAGGTGGTCGAGCGCTTTGAAAGCAAAGGCCTGCTTTACAGCCGCACCTTCACTGCCGGTGTCGAGCCGAGCTGGGAATCGTTCTTCGGCACCTCTGAGCGCAGCGTTATTGAACAGCGTTGCCGCGAGCAAGGTACAGACTTCGAATGGCTTGACGGCGACACGCTGCAGCTTCGCACCCGGTGCCCGGCGGTGATCAGCCATCCGTTCACCGGCGAGCGTGGCTTTTTCAATCAGGTGCAGTTGCATCACCCCTATTGCATGGGCGAAGAGCTACGCGAGGACCTGCTCGATATGTTCGGCCCCGACCGCCTGCCAAGGTTGGTCAGCTATGGCGACGGCTCAGCCATCGAAGACTCGGTGATGGCCTTGATCGGTGATGCCTACGAGGCTTGCGCAGTGCGCTTCGACTGGCGCAAGGGCGATGTGGTGATGCTTGACAACATGCTCGTCGCCCATGCCCGAGACCCTTATGAAGAGCCCCGGCTGATCGTTGTGGCCATGGGTGAAATGACTGATCGGGGCGATGTCTGGCAACCGGCCTGAATGATCGACATCCATTGATACCGTCAGGGCTTTCACACATCGGCGCCCACGCGGACCAAGCATCCAAGGACAGCAACCAATGAAAACCAAGCAAGAAAAGAAGGCCAGACCAGGCTCGATCATGCGTCTGTTGTGGAGCAACCATCCCTGGCTGACGTTCTTTACGCTGCTGACCGGGCTCATCAGCGGCGTTGCGTCCATTGCCGTGGTCAATGTGATTAACCAGGCGATTCACGAAGAGACCTTTCAGCGTGAGTCGTTGTTCTGGTTCGTTGGCCTGAGCCTGGTTGCCCTGGTTTTCCGCAACGGTGCGTCGCTGTTTCCGGCCTACGCCAGCATGCGCATCATGACCCGTATGCGCATTGCCCTGTGCCGCAAGATCCTCGGCACGCCGCTTGAGGAAATCGACCGCCGTGGTGCGCCGAATGTGCTGACCCTGCTGACCAGTGATATGCCGCAACTCAACGCTACGCTGTTGGTCATGCCAACGATCCTGGTGGAGTCGGCGGTGTTCCTGTTCGGTATTGCCTACCTGGCCTACCTGTCCTGGGTGGTGTTTGCAATAACCATCTCGCTGATGGTGCTGGGCGTTGCAATGTACATGCTGTTTTTCATGGGTGGCATGAAGTTCACCCACAAGGTGCGCGACGAGTTCACGGCCTTCAACGAATACACACACGCGCTGGTGTTCGGCCTCAAGGAACTGAAACTCAACGGTATTCGCCGCCGCTGGTTCAGCCGCTCGGCGATCCAGGAGTCTTCGGTACGGGTCGCGAAGTACAACTACATTGAACGGCTCTGGTTCACTGGCGCCGAAAACGTTGGCCAGTTGACCCTGTCGTTGCTGGTCGGCTGCCTGCTGTTCGTTGCGCCGATGTTCGCTGTTATCGATGCCAGGACCATGAGTGCCAGTGTGTTGGCGGTGCTGTACATCATGGGCCCGCTGGTAATGCTGGTCAGCGCCATGCCGATGCTGGCCCAGGGACGTATTGCCTGCACGCGCCTGGCGGATTTCGGTTTTTCCATTAACGAGCCGCATCCGGAACCGGAAACCAGCGATGCCGACAATGTGCTGCTCCTCGATCACAAGAAGTCATGGGGCAGTATCCAGCTGAAGAACGTACACATGAACTACAAGGACCCGCAGAGCAGTTCCGGTTTTGCCTTGGGACCTATCGACCTGACGATCCACTCCGGTGAGCTGGTCTACATCGTCGGCGGCAACGGTTGTGGCAAAAGCACCCTGGCCAAAGTGTTTTGCGGCCTGTACATCCCGCAAGAGGGTCAACTACTGCTCGACGGTACGGCGGTCACAGACGACTCGCGCGGCAACTATCGCGATCTGTTCTCGGCGGTGTTCTCTGACTTCCATGTGTTCAACCGATTGATAGGTCCTGACGAGAAAGAACATCCCAGCACCGATCAGGCGCAGAAATACCTGTCGACTCTGGGCCTGGAAGAAAAGGTCAAGATCGAGGGACTTGGTTACTCGACCACCACGGACTTGTCGTACGGCCAGCAGAAACGCCTGGCACTGGTTTGCGCCTACCTGGAGGACCGTCCGATTTACCTGCTGGACGAGTGGGCCGCCGACCAGGACCCGCCGTTCAAGCGTTTCTTTTACGAGGAATTGCTGCCGGACCTCAAACGTCGCGGCAAGACGATCCTGATCATTACTCACGACGATCAGTACTTCCAGTTGGCCGACCGCATCATCAAGTTGGCCGACGGTTGCATCGTCTCCGACGTGAAGTGCGAGGTCCAGGGCAAGCGCGCCTGAACTCAAGCGCAGTCCAAATTCCCAGGGATGGTCCTTCACAAAACTGCATGAAGCAGGCTCGTCCCTGGCTCCGAATCGACTACCGGTTATCGCTGCCTTTTGTATGCGGCCAGGCCGACCCTTTGCGAGAAGAAATGTATGGCATTTGCCCTGACCGCTGCGCAACGCAATATCTGGCTGGATCAGATGACCCAGGGCGACTCGCCGTTATACAACATCGGCGGCTATATGGAGATCGATGGTGCCGTCGATTCCGTGTTGTTCCAGCAGGCCGTGGACCTGTTGATTGAAGAACACGATGCTCTGCGCATGGTCCTGCTTGACGAACGTGACGAGGAGGGCTTGCCGCTACAGGCCTTCGCCTCAAGCATGCCGCAGTGTATGACTCCGATCGACCTGCAAGGGCATGACGACCCGCGTCAGGCAGCCGAACACTGGGTGCAGACCCGGCTTGAAAAAGCGTTCAGGCTCGAGGGTGGGCCACTCTACCGAATGCATTTGCTCAAACTCGAAGAGCAGCGCTTCTACTTTGTGTTTTATACCCACCACATCGTGCTCGACGGCTGGAGCATCGACGGTGTCTGTACGTACCTCAGTGAGATTTACAATGCGCTGCTCAATCAGCGCACGCCTGACGTTGCCGCACCGTCCTATGTCGATTTCATCAAGGACGACCTCAAGTATCGCGGGTCGCGACGTTTTTCGCTCGATCAAGCCTACTGGCTGGACAAATACCGTGAGATCCCCGATCCGTTGCTGATAGCGCGCCCGCGCCAGGCCTCCATTCAGAACCAGGCACCCAGCCGCAGCGGCCACATCAGCTCCGGTCTTGACCGTGGTCTGGAGCAGCAGATCGACGATCTGGCGCTTCGACTGCAAGCCTCGTCGTTCCATGTTTTGCTGGCAGTGCTGTACGTGTACTTCACCCGCGTCTACCAGCGTGATGAACTGGTCATCGGCCTGCCGATTCTCAACCGCTCCAATGCCGGCTACAAGAAGACCCTGGGGCTTTTTACCCAACTCAGTTCGGTGCGCCTGAAATTCAGTCCAGACCTGCCGTTCGCAGAACTGGTCCAGGGTATATGTCGGGCAGTCAAGCAGGATTACCGCCACCAGCGGTTCCCGGTCAGCGACCTCAACCGGCTGCTGGAATTGCGCCGTACCGAGCGTACCCAATTGTTCGATCTGACGTTCTCCTATGAGCGCCAGAACCTTCCGCTGCATTTCAATCAGGCAGCCGCCAGCACTACCAAGTGTTCGAACAACCACGAACAGACGCCGCTAGCTATCTACCTGCGCACCAACGCCTGCGAAACTGAATCGTGGATGCACTACATCTACAACGAGGCGTTTTTTCAGCACGACGAGATTGTCCTCCTTGCCGAGCGCTTGCAGCGTGTTATGGAGCAGGGGCTGACGAATGAACAACTCCCGGTGAACGGGTTCTCGCTGATCAGCGAGACCGACACCTCCCGGGTTCAGGCGTGGAATGCCGATCAGCCACATTTCGCTGATGACCTGACTATCCACCAGCAGTTCGAAGCACGCGCTACAGAACGACCAGACGCCGTGGCGCTGATGTTCGAAGAGCAGACCCTGAGCTACGGCGAACTCAACGCCCGCGCCAACCAGGTCGCGCATCGCTTGCTCGCGCTGGGTGTGCGCCCGGACGATCGCGTAGCGATCTGCGTCGAGCGTGGCCCGGCGATGATTATCGGCTTGCTGGGTATCCTCAAATCCGGTGCCGGTTATGTACCGCTGGACCCGGCTTACCCACTTGAGCGCCTGGCCTATACCCTCGGCGACAGCACGCCAGTGGCATTATTGAGCCAACAGTCAGTACAACAAGCGTTGCCTGTCTGCGAAGTGCCGCTGATCTATCTCGACGACGCCGACCTGCAGAACGAATCCGTGTGCAATCCGCAGGTAGCGGTCAAGTCCAGCGACCTTGCCTACGTCATCTACACCTCCGGCTCCACCGGACTGCCCAAGGGCGTAATGGTCGAGCATCGCAACGTTGCGCGGCTGTTCTCGGCCACCGAAGAGTGGTTCAGCTTCAATGAACAGGACGTGTGGGCGCTGTTCCATTCGTTCGCCTTCGACTTCTCGGTCTGGGAAATATGGGGCGCACTGCTGCACGGCGGCCGTTTGTTGATCGTGCCGCAACTGGTCAGCCGCTCGCCGGAAGACTTCTACAACCTGCTGTGCAGTGCCGGGGTGACGGTGCTTAACCAGACGCCGAGTGCGTTTCGGCAACTGATTGCTGCCCAGGGCGAGAACGCGCAGGCGCATTCGCTGCGTCAGGTGATTTTCGGTGGTGAAGCGCTGGAAACGGCGATGCTCAAGCCGTGGTACGCCCGTAACATGAATGCCGGTACACAACTGGTAAACATGTACGGCATTACCGAAACCACAGTGCATGTGACCTATTACCCGTTGCAGCCTGAAGACGCCCAGCGCGTCGGTGCCAGCCCGATCGGCAAGCGCATCCCTGACCTGCAACTCTATCTGCTCGATGCCTTTGGTCATCCGCTGCCACCGGGTGCGGTGGGTGAGTTACACGTCGGCGGGGCAGGCGTGGCCCGTGGTTATCTCAATCGCGATGAATTGAACGCGACGCGCTTTCTCGACGATCCATTTGCCTCGGTACCCGGCGCGCGGATGTACCGCTCTGGCGACCTGGGTCGTTGGTTGCCGGACGGCAGCCTGGAATACCTGGGCCGTAACGATGAGCAGGTGAAAATTCGCGGTTTCCGTATCGAGTTGGGAGAGATCGAAGCTCAATTGATCGCCTGCAGAGGCGTGCGTGAAGCAGTGGTCGTGGTGCGTGAAGACGAACCGGGCGATAAACGTCTGGTGGCCTATGTCATCGGCACAGCAGACCTGGAACCGGACGCCACCTACTTACGTGAACAGCTGCGCCTGTCACTGGCCGAGCACATGCTGCCGAGCGCTTTTGTCAGCCTGGAAAGTTTCCCGCTGACCGCCAACGGCAAGCTCGACCGCAAGGCTCTGCCGCTGCCTGCGGCCGAGGCCTTTGCCCGGCGCCAATACGAGGCACCGCAAGGCCTGACGGAAATGCGCCTGGCCGGGTTGTGGACCGAGTTGCTGGGCGTCGAGCAGGTAGGCCGTCATGACCAGTTCTTCGAACTGGGTGGGCATTCCATGCTGGCAGTGAAACTGATCGAACGCATGCGCGACGTCGGTCTGAATGCCGATGTGCGCGTGCTGTTCGGCCAGCCAACCCTGGCCTCCCTGGCGGCCGCCAGCGGCAAGGTCACAGACGTTAAGGTGCCCGCCAACAAGATTCCCTCCGACTGTCGGCACATTACCCCGGACATGTTGCCTCTGGCCCGACTCACTCAAGCCCAGATCGACCGCGTGGTCGCCACCGTACCTGGGGGGGTGAGCAATGTGCAGGACATCTATGGGCTGGTGCCGCTGCAGGAAGGCATCCTCTATCACCATTTGACGAGTGAGGACGGTGATCCGTACCTGTTGCAGGCTGTGTTGCGGGTCAATAGCTTCGAGCAGTTGCTGGACTTCACGGAAGCCTTGCAGCAAGTCATCGATCGTCACGACATTCTGCGTACGGCGGTGGCCTGGGAAGAACTCGACGAACCGGTGCAGGTGGTCTGGCGTCAGGCGCAGCTGCGGGTCGAGGCGTTTTTACCGCACCCGGAGCAGGGTGATGTCGCGGCCCAGTTGCAGGCACAGTTCGATCCACGGCGGGTACGTATGGATTTGCATCAAGCCCCGATGATGCGCCTGCACTATGCCGAAGATCCCGTCGACCATAGCTGGGTTGCGGTATTGCTGTTCCATCACCTGATCGATGATGCCACCTCGCTGGCCTTGCTGGGCGCAGAGATCGAGGCGTTCAGACAAGGGCGCGGCGAACATCTGCCAGCGTCAGTGCCGTATCGCAATCATGTGGCTCAGGCCCGATTGGGCGTGAGCCGTGAGGAGCACGAAACGTTTTTCCGCGACATGCTCGCCGATATTGACGAGCCGACCCTGCCGTTCGGCCTGCAGGACGTACAAGGCGACGGCAGCGGAGTCGAAGAAGCCCTGTTGCCGGTTGACCCGGAGCTGGCCAGACGTCTTCGCGCTCATGCCCGGCGCCTGGGTGTCAGCAACGCGAGCCTGCATCACCTTGCGTGGGCACAGGTGGTAGGGCGCTTGTCTGGTCGTCAGGATGTGGTCTTCGGCACTGTGCTGCTAGGCCGTCTGCTCAGTGGTCAGGGCGCCGAACGAGCCTTGGGGATGTTTATCAATACCTTGCCACTGCGCGTCGCTGCCGGCGAGCAGGGTATTCAGGCTGCTGTGCGCACCACCCATGCACGCTTGGCGGCGTTGGTCAGTCATGAGCAAGCGCCGCTGTCACTGGCCCAGGCATGCAGCGGCGTGGCGGCACCGACACCGTTATTCAGTGCACTGATGAACTACCGCCATGTCGCGGTCGGCGCCCAGACACCTCAAGAGGCAGGGCAGACCAGGCTTTGGGGCGGTGTCGAGGTACTCGGCGGTGAAGAGCGCACCAACTACCCACTGTCCTTGTCGGTGGACGACCTCGGCGAATCCTTCGGCCTGACCGTTCAGGCAGTGGCCGGAATCGGTGCCCGGCGTATCTGCGGTTACATGCACACCGTGCTGGAGCAACTGGCCGACGCGCTGGACAGTCGGCCAAATGCACCCTTGCACAGCCTCGACTGGTTGCCCGCGCACGAGCGCCGCCAGTTACTGGAAGAGTTCAACGCGTTCAATGATGCCTACCCGCAAGATCTACTGCTGCACCAGATGTTTGAGGCTCAGGCGGCTGCGCAACCCGACTCGGTAGCAGTCACCTACGAAGGCCAGCAGCTGAGCTACCTTGAGCTCAATCAGTGGGCCAACCAGATTGCCCATCGGTTGATCGCCGAAGGCATTGGCGCTGATGACCGTGTGGCTATTTGTGTAGAACGCAGTCTGGAAATGATCGCGGGCCTGGTGGGCATTCTCAAGGCCGGCGCAGGCTACGTGCCACTCGACCCTTCTTACCCTGCCGAACGCCTGGCCTACATGCTTGAGGACAGCGCACCGAAAATGCTGCTGACCCAGCGCGGTTTGCGCGAGCGGTTTGCGCAGGCCGTCCTGCCGGTGTTGCTGCTGGAAGCTGACGCCCGCGCCGAGAACGGTATCGACCGCACGCCGGTGACCAATCCACAGCTCGCGGGGCTTGGTGCACAGCACCTGGCGTACCTGATCTACACCTCGGGCTCTACCGGACAGCCCAAAGGCGTGGCCATGCCCCATGCGCCGTTGGTCAATCTGATGCATTGGCAGATCGCCCAGACTGTCGAGCACGGTCGCCCAAGGCAACGCACCTTGCAGTTCGCCGCGCTGGGTTTTGATGTGGCCTTTCAGGAAATCTTCAGCACCTTGTGTGCAGGTGGCGAACTGTCGCTGATCCACGGCGATACTCGTCTGAATTTCCGCCGCCTGTTCCAACATATCTGCGAGCAGCGTATCGAACGCCTGTACATGCCGTGTATTGCCCTGCAGGCATTGGCCGAGGCGGTGGTCGCTGAACCCGAACAGACTGATTGCCTGTTGCAGGACGTAATCACTGCCGGTGAGCAACTGCGAATCACCGAACCGATGCGGCAGTTATTCGCCCGTTTGAACGACGCCCGCCTGCATAACCACTACGGCCCGACCGAGTCCCATGTGGTCACGGCGCTGACCCTTGAGGGTGACCCGCAGGCCTGGCCGACCTTGCCAAGCATCGGCCAGCCGGTGGCCAACACCCGCATCTACCTGCTCGACGAACACATGCGCCCGGTGCCGGTGGGCGTGGCAGGCGAACTGTACATCGGCGGCGCGTGTGTCGCGCGTGGCTACCTGAACCGTGATGACCTGACCACCGAACGTTTTATCGCTGATCCGTTTGCCGCCTGCGATGTCGGCAACCCACACGCGCGCCTGTACAAGACCGGCGACCTGGGTTGCTGGCAGGCCGACGGCAAGATCGTCTATCTGGGCCGTAACGACGATCAGATCAAGATCCGAGGTTTCCGTATCGAACTGGGCGAAATCGAGGCGCGCCTCGGTCAATTTCCGGGCCTGCGCGATGCAGCGGTGCTGGCCCGCGAAGACGTTCCCGGTGAAAAGCGCCTGGTCGCTTATTTCAGCGTGCAGACCGGGCAGGTGGTGCCCGAGGCCGACCAGATGCGTCTGCATTTACAGGCGCTGCTGCCGGATTACATGATCCCCGCAGCCTATGTGCACCTGGAAAAACTGCCGGTCTCGCCCAACGGCAAGCTGGATCGTCGCGCACTACCGCAGCCATCAGCCGATGCCTTCGTCAGTCGCGACTATCAGGCCCCGATCGGTGACACCGAAATCATGCTGGCTGAGCTCTGGGCCGACGTGCTGAGTGTTGAGCGAGTCGGTCGGCACGACCATTTCTTTGAGCTGGGTGGTCACTCGCTGCTGGCGGTGAAGCTGATCGAGCGCATGCGTCAGGTTGGCCTGAGTGCCGATGTACGCGTGCTGTTCGGCCAGCCCACCCTTGCCGCACTGGCGGCGGCTGTGGGCGGCGGTATCGAGATCGAGGTTCCGGCCAACGGCATTCCCGACGGCTGCGAGCACATCACCCCGGACATGCTGACCCTCACTTCGCTGGACCAAGGGACTATCGATCGCATTGTCGCCGGCGTTCCCGGTGGTGCGGCCAATGTGCAGGACATCTACCCGCTGGCACCATTGCAGGAAGGTATTCTTTATCACCACATCGCCGCGGAGCAGGGCGACCCGTATCTGCTGCAAGCAACCTTCGCCCTGCATGATCCGGCGCACGTACGACGTTTTGCCGAAGGCTTGCAGGCAATGATCGATCGCCATGACATCCTGCGCACGGCGCTGGTCTGGGAAGGTCTGAAACAACCGCTGCAAGTGGCTCTACGCCGGGTCGAGCTGTCGATTGAGCAAATCACCCTGGCACCGGGCGGCGGCGATATCGTCGCCCAGATGCAACGCCGTTTTGATCCCCGCGAGTACCGCCTCGATCTCAGCCAGGCCCCACTGGTTCATCTGGCCTTTGCGCAGGACTCGGAGAACCAGCGCTGGGTGGCGATCCTGCTGTTCCATCACATTGCCCTCGACCACACCGCGCTGGACGTGATGAGCGCAGAAATGCTCGCTCACGTGCAAGGCACCGCGGCGCAAATGCCGGCGGCGATGCCTTACCGGAATTATGTGGCGCAGGCCCATCTGGGCGTGAGTCGCGAACAACATGAAGCATTTTTCCGCGAGATGCTCGGCGATGTCGATGAACCGACGCTACCGTTCGGTCTGCTTGAGGTGCAGGGTGACGGGCAGGGCATCAAGGAGGTTCGCCACGCGCTTGCGGCTGATTTGTGTCAGCGTCTGCGCACTCAGGCTCGGCAACTGGGGGTGAGTGCAGCAAGCTTGCATCACCTGGCCTGGGCGCGAGTGCTGGGCAGCGCCAGCGGGCGTGAAGACGTGGTATTCGGCACGGTGTTGCTGGGGCGCATGCAAAGCGGCCTGGGTGCCGACCGCGCCTTGGGCATGTTCATCAATACCTTACCGCTGCGGGTCGATGTCGGTACGTGTGCAGTGCGTCAGGCCGTGCGTCAGACCCACGCCCGTTTGACCGCATTGCTCGGTCACGAACACGCGCCGCTGGTGCTGGCGCAACGTTGCAGCGCGGTGGACGCAGCGTCGCCGCTGTTCAGCGCGTTGCTCAACTATCGCCACAGCCCGGCACGTGAAGCCAGCGGTGGCGATCGTTGGGCGGATACCCAGGTGCTCGGCGTACTCGAACGGACCAATTACCCGTTGACCCTGTCGGTGGACGATCAAGGCGAAGGCTTCCTGTTGAACGTACAGGTAGCAGCCGGCTTCGATGGCCAGCGGATCTGCAACTACATGCAGACCGCCCTGAGCCATCTGGTTCAAGCCCTTGAATCCGCGCCGGACTCAGCAGTGCGCGATCTGCCGGTGGTGCCGGAAGCCGAACGGACGGAGCTGCTGGTGGCGTTCAACGACACCGCGCGGGACTATCCGCAGCAACAAACCGTGCATAGCCTGTTTGAAGCTCAGGTGCGGGCGTGCCCCGAGGCTTGTGCGGCAATCCACGACGGCGTTTCCTTGAGTTATGCCGAACTCAACATTCGGGCCAACCGTCTGGCGCGGCATCTGCTGGGGCTTGGTGTGCAGCCGGGTGACAGCGTGGCGATTTTGCTGGAGCGCAGCCATGACCTGCTCGCCAGTCAACTGGCAGTGCTCAAGTGCGCGGCGGTGTATGTGCCGCTGGACATCAATGCACCGGTCGAGCGTCAGGCATTCATGGTTGAGGACAGCCAGGCGCGTGTACTGCTCACTCACAGCCAAGTGTCGCTGGAAACCGCTGCGCAGCGTGTCGATCTCGATGGTTTGACCCTGGATGATCTGAAAGACACTGATCTGGCGTTGCCGCAGTCCGCCGAAAGTGTTGCCTACATCATGTACACCTCTGGTTCGACGGGTGTTCCGAAAGGTGTGCTGGTGCCGCATCGGGCCATAAGCCGTCTG
Source organism: Pseudomonas syringae group sp. J254-4 (assembly GCF_032586855.1). Taxonomy (NCBI): domain Bacteria; kingdom Pseudomonadati; phylum Pseudomonadota; class Gammaproteobacteria; order Pseudomonadales; family Pseudomonadaceae; genus Pseudomonas; species Pseudomonas syringae group sp. J254-4. Next base: position 96,937 of record NZ_JAWHOO010000021.1, read on the forward strand.
GTGATCAACAACGGTTATGCCGATTTCAACGCTCAGGACCGCGTGGCGTTCGCTTCCAACCCTGCATTTGACGCCAGCACGCTGGATGTCTGGGCACCGTTGCTCAACGGCGGCTGCGTGGTGGTGATCGGGCAGAACGACTTGCTGTCTCCGCGCGACTTCCAGCGTCTGCTGCTGGAGCAATCGGTAACCGTGCTATGGATGACCGCCGGTTTATTCCATCAATACGCTTCGGGGCTGGGCGAGGCTTTTTCGCGCTTGCGCTACCTGATTGTTGGCGGTGATGTGCTGGATCCTGCTGTCATAAGCAGAGTATTGGCAAACAGTGCACCGCAACACCTGCTTAATGGCTATGGCCCGACCGAGGCGACGACCTTTTCCGCGACCTGCGAGATTGTTTCGGTCGGCAATGGCTCGATTCCTATTGGCAAACCCGTAGGCAACAGCCGCCTGTATGTGCTCGATAGCCAAGGCCAACCCGTGCCATTGGGCGTGCCCGGCGAGCTGTATATCGGCGGGCAGGGTGTCGCCAGGGGTTATTTGAATCGGGATGAACTGACCCTTGAGAAATTCGTTGCCGACCCGTTCGACAGCGACCCACAGGCGCGCTTGTACCGCACCGGCGACCTGGTTCGCTGGCGTGCCGACGGTAATCTGGAATACCTGGGTCGTAATGACGATCAGGTGAAAATCCGTGGTTTCCGTGTTGAACTGGGTGAAATCGAAGTACGCCTGGCCGAGCATTCGGATATTCGTGAAGCCGTGGTGCTGTGCCGTCAGGATGAGCCTGGTGACAAGCGTCTGGTCGCTTATGTCACGGCGCAGCAGACTGAAACTGCGCTGGACATCGAACGCCTGCGCAACCATCTGCAAGGCTTGTTACCGGACTACATGGTGCCGGCAGCCTACGTGCAGCTCGATGCGCTGCCGCTGACCGCCAATGGCAAGCTCGATCGCAAGGCCCTGCCAGTGCCGGATGCGCAAGCGCTGATCAGTCGTGGTTACGAAGCACCGCAAGGTGAGGTCGAAGCAGTGCTGGCCGAGATCTGGGCCGAGGTACTGCAGGTCGAGCGGGTTGGTCGCTACGATAACTTCTTCGATCTGGGCGGGCACTCTCTGCTGGCCATGCGCATGGTGTCTCAAGTACGCCAACAGCTGGGCGTGGAATTACCGCTGGGCGAGCTGTTTGCACTCGGTGAACTGGCAGCGGTGGCCGCAGCGCTGAATGGCGTGGCGCGCAGTGAACTGACAGCAATCCTGCCGGTGAAGCGTGATCAGCCAATGCCATTGTCCTTCGCCCAGCAAAGGTTGTGGTTCCTGGCACAGATGGACGGCGGTAACGAAGCCTATAACATCCCGATGGCACTGAGCCTTGTGGGGGCGCTCGACGTCACCGCTCTGGCGCGAGCCCTGGCACGTATCGTCGAACGCCATGAAACCTTGCGCAGTCGATTTGTGACCTGTGAAGGCGCTGCGCAAGTACTGTTCGTGCCCACCTGCGCAGACGCCGGGCTGTCTGTCGAAGACATTCGTCATGCGCCTCATGGCCTGGAAGAGTTTATTCGGGTCGAGGCGGTAGCACCGTTCGATCTGGCTAACGGCCCGCTGATTCGCGCTCATTTGCTGCAAGTGGCCGACGACCGTCATGTGCTGCTGATGACTGTGCACCATATCGTCGCCGATGGCTGGTCGATGGCTGTCCTGAGCCAGGAACTGCTGGCGCTGTACCCGGCGTTCTGCCAGGGACAGCCCGATCCACTGCCGGCGCTGGCGATCCAGTACGCCGATTACGCGGTATGGCAACGTCGCTGGCTGTCCGGCGAACGCCTGAAACACCAGGCCGCCTATTGGCATCAGGCACTGGAGGGAGCGCCGACGCTGCTCACGTTGCCGACTGATCGGCCACGTCCGGCGCAGCAGGACTTCGCCGGTGCCAGCCTTGCCGTGCAACTGAATGCAAATCTGGCAGCAGACCTGCGCAAACTGGCACAACGTCAGGGCGTCACGCTGTACATGGCGCTGATGGCCGCCTGGGCGACGACACTCACGCGCCTTTCGGGTCAGGCCGACGTGGTGATTGGCAGCCCGGTGGCAGGGCGAGGTCATACCGAACTTGAAGACCTGATCGGCCTGTTCGTCAACACCCTGGCGGTGCGCATCGACACCTCGGGCAATCCGAGCGGCGAGGCGCTGCTGGCCCGAGTCAAGGCCCGCGTACTGGAAGCACAGGAGCATCAGGACCTGCCGTTCGAACAGGTTGTGGAAGTCGTTCGCCCGACACGCAGCCTGGCCCATCCCCCTTTGTTCCAGACCACGCTGAACTGGATGCCGGGAAAAAACGTTGCCGATTCGCTTGGCGACCTGAGAGTGGAGCCGGTCGAGCAGAACAGTCAGGTGTCCAAATTCGACCTTTCGCTGAACCTGAGCGAGCAGGGCGAGACGCTGGCAGGGACGCTGGACTACGCCACGGCGCTGTTCGACGAAACCACGGCGCAACGGTATCTCGGCTATTTCATGCAGATCCTCGAAGCACTGGCGGCTGATGAGCAGACGCATCTTGATCGCATCCCGCTGGTCGGCGAAGAGGAACGGCGTTACCTGCTGGAAACGCTCAACACGACGGCGCTGGCGCAAGTTAATGACGAGCAGACCGTGCATGCCATGATCGAAGCCCGGGCAGCCAGCGCACCCGAAAGTGTCGCGGCTCAGGTGGGCGAGCATTGCCTGCACTACGGCGAGATGAATCAACGCGCCAACGCACTGGCCCATCACCTGATCAGTCTCGGTGTCTGTGTGGATGATCGTGTAGCAGTCATGGCCCGTCGCGGACTGGACACGCTGGTGGCCATGCTCGCCGTCCTCAAGGCAGGCGCAGGCTACATCCCGGTCGATCCGTCGCACCCTGACGAGCGCATTGCCTATCTGCTGGCCGACAGCGCACCCAAAGTGCTGCTGACCCAGCAGGCCCTGATGAACCGTGTGCCGCAAACGTCTGCACCGGTCATCGCCTTTGACCGCCCTGAATGGCCGCACCGCCTGGAAAACCCGCAAATGGCGGGGCTCAACCCCACGCATCTGGCTTACGTAATCTACACCTCCGGCTCCACTGGCCAGCCAAAAGGCGTGATGGTAGAGCACCGCACCCTCAGCAACCTGATCGACTGGCATTGCCAGGCCTTCGATCTGCAGGCTGGCAGTCATACCGCCAGCGTCGCAGGCTTCGGCTTCGACGCCATGGCCTGGGAAGTCTGGCCGGCGCTGTGTGCCGGGGCGACCCTGCACCTGCCGCCTGCGGACGTGGGTAATGAACAGCTTGATGCACTGCTCGACTGGTGGATCGCTCAACCGCTGCAGGTGGCTTTCCTGCCGACGCCGGTTGCCGAGTACGCCTTCAGCCGCGACTTGTCTCACCCCACCTTGCGTACGCTCTTGATTGGTGGCGACCGTCTGCGCCAGTTCCAGCGTGATCCGGGCTTCACCGTCATCAACAACTACGGCCCGACCGAGGCCACGGTGGTCGCCACGTCGGGGCGTTTGCTGCCCGACGGCAGACTCGACATCGGCACACCGATTGCCAATACCCGCGTGTATCTGCTTGATGAGCATCAACAACTGGTGCCGCTGGGTGTGGCGGGCGAGCTGTACGTCGCCGGAGAAGGCGTGGCGAGGGGGTATCTGAACCGACCGGAGATGACCGCAGAGCGCTTTCTGCGTGATCCGTTCCACGCTGACGCACGGATGTACCGCACCGGCGACCTGGCACGCTGGAACGCCGATGGCACTCTCGACTACCTGGGGCGTAACGATGATCAGGTGAAGATTCGCGGCGCGCGCATCGAACTGGGCGAGATCGAAGCGCAGCTAAGCCTATTGCCGGGCATCGAAGAAGCGCTGGTGCTGGCCCGAGAGGACGAACCGGACCAGCCAAGGCTGACGGCTTATTTCATCGAGCGCGACGGTTCGCTGTCGACGCCGGTGGCAGAACTGCGCTCTGCCTTGCTGACAGTGCTGCCTGGCTACATGGTGCCCAGCGCCTTCGTGCGTCTGGACGCCTGGCCGCTGACGGCCAATGGCAAAGTCGACCGCAAGGCCCTGCCAATGCCGGATCGCAACGCGCTTCCAGATCGGGACTACGAGGAACCCCAGGGGCCGGTGGAAATGGCCGTGGCCGAGATCTGGAGTTCGTTGCTGCACGTCGAGCGGGTGGGTCGTCATGACCACTTCTTCGAGCTGGGCGGGCACTCGCTGTTGGCCGTCAACCTGATCGCGCAAATGCGGCGCCAGGGGCTCGATGCCGATATTCGCACCCTGTTCACACAGCCGACGCTGGCCGCGCTGGCTGCGGCGGTGGGTAGCCTGAATGAAATAACAGTCCCGCAAAACGCCATCCCGGACGACTGCAAGCGCATTACGCCAGAGCTGCTGCCACTGGTCGATCTCGATCAGGCCGCCATCGACCTCATTGTCGCCAGCGTGCCCGGCGGCGTGGAAAATGTGCAGGACATCTACCCGCTGGCACCACTGCAGGAGGGGATTCTCTACCACCATCTGGCTGCCGAACAAGGCGATCCGTACGTCCTGCAAACGGTATTCGAGACTGCTGACCGAACGCGTTTGAATGCCTTTGTCGATGCCTTGCAAAGTGTGATTGATCGCCACGACATCCTGCGAACTGCAGTACTTTGGCAAGGCCTGGAAACACCGGTGCAGGTTGTCTGTCGTCAGGCTCGGCTGTTGCTGGAGCAGGTCGAACTCGACCCGCTCGAGGGGCCGATCATGGAGCAACTGCAACAGCGCTTCGACCCTCGCCATTCGCGGCTGGACATTAGCCAGGCACCACTTCTGCGGCTGATCTTCGCCGAAGACCAGCCCAACCAGCGTTGTGCGGCGATCCTGCTGTTCCATCACATGGTCCTCGACCATACAGCGATGGAGATTGTGCTCCACGACATGCAGGCGCATCTGCTGGGGCAGGCTGACCAACTCGAAGCAGCCATTCCGTATCGTAACTATGTGGCCCAGGCTCGCCTGGGTGTAAGCCGCGAGGCCCACGAAGCGTTTTTCCGCGAATTGCTCGGTGACATTGACGAACCGACGCTGCCGTTCGGGCTGCTGGATGTGCAAGGGGATGGCCGCGATGTTGAAGAAAGCAGCCTGACACTGGACCGGCAGTTGAATAGGCGTCTGCGCGCCCAGGCACGGCAGCTGGGGGTAAGCGCCGCAAGTCTGATGCATCTGGCTTGGGCTCAGGTATTGAGTCAGGTATCGGGCAGGCGCACCGTCGTATTCGGCACCGTGTTGATGGGCCGCATGCACAGTGGCGAAGGCGCCGAACGGGCGTTGGGCATGTTCATCAATACCTTGCCGCTGCGCGTCGATCTGGCCGGGCAGGGTGCACGGGACGGCGTACGAGCGACCCATGCCCGACTCACCGCATTGCTCGGTCATGAACACGCGCCGCTGGTGCTGGCGCAGCGTTGCAGCGGCGTGGCGGCACCGTTGCCACTGTTCAGCGCGCTACTCAACTACCGCCACAGCAGCGTGGCAGAACCCGCCAACGAATCGATCGAGGCCTGGCGCGGCATCGACGTGCAGAATGGTGAGGAACGCACCAACTACCCGTTGACCTTGAACGTCGATGATCAGGGTGACGGTTTCAGATTTTCAGTGCTGGTGACCGGCAAAGTCGGTGCCGGGCGAGTCTGCGGGTACCTGCAGACCGCGCTGGAAAATCTGCTTGTTGCGCTGGAGCAGTCACCGGACGCCGCGCTCGAAAGCCTGCCTATCCTGCCTGCTGCCGAGCGTGAGCAGTTGCTGGTGCAGTTCAACGACACTGCGCTGGATTACCCGCACGAACAGACCATTCACGGGCTGTTTGAAGCGCAGGCCGAGCGCACACCGCAAGCCATGGCAGTGGTTCATGGAAAACAACGCCTGACCTATCGCGAGCTTAACGAACAGGCCAACCGCCTGGCGCATGCCTTGCGCAAGCAGGGCGTGCAGCCGGATTCGCGGGTCGGGATCTGTGTGGAACGCGGCGTGGAGATGGTCGTCGGTTTGCTGGCGATCCTCAAGGCGGGCGGCGGTTACGTGCCACTCGACCCGGCTTACCCGGTAGAACGAATTGCCTACATGTTGCAGGACAGCGCGCCTGCCGCTGTGCTGGCGCAGTCGGCGACTGAGGCGTTACTGGTCGACGTATCGGTACCTGTGATCAATCTTGATGCAAGCAACTGGCAGGACGAATCCGCCCGGAATCCGCAGGTACCGGGGCTGACCTCAGCGCATCTTGCGTACCTGATCTACACCTCAGGTTCGACCGGCCTGCCGAAAGGCGTGATGATCGAGCACCGCAATACTGTGAACTTCCTCAGTTGGGCGCACACGGCATTCGACGGCTCTGCGCTGGAAAAAACACTGTTCTCCACCTCGCTGAACTTCGACCTCGCGGTCTACGAGTGCTTTGCGCCGCTCACCTCGGGTGGCAGCATCGAGGTGGTCACAAACGTGCTGGAACTGCAACACGGCGAGCACGATATCGGCCTGGTCAACACCGTACCGTCGGCGCTGAAAGCGCTGCTGGAAATCAACGGTTTGCCAGAGTCGGTCCATACCGTCAACGTCGCAGGTGAAGCACTCAAGCGCAGTCTGGTGGAAAACCTGTTCGAGAAAACCAGCGTGCAGCGCCTGTGCAATCTCTATGGCCCGTCGGAAACCACCACATACTCAAGCTGGGTGGCGATGGATCGCGAAAACGGCTTCGCTTCGCACATCGGCAAACCAGTCGGCAATACACAGTTTTACCTGCTGGATGAGCAACAACAGCCCGTGCCACTGGGTGTTGCCGGAGAGATCTACATCGGCGGCGCTGGCGTGGCCCGCGGCTACCTGAACCGTGACGACCTGACTGCCGAACGCTTCCTCGCGGATCCGTTCAGCCAGCAGCCCCAGGCACGTATGTATCGCACCGGCGACCTGGGCCGCTTCCTGCCAGACGGCAATATCGAATACCTGGGCCGTAACGACGATCAGGTGAAGATTCGCGGCTTCCGTATCGAGCTCGGCGAGATCGACGCGTGTCTGGCCAGGCATCCTGCCGTCCAGGATACGGTAGTCACCGCTCGTGAAGACGTCCCCGGAGACAAACGCCTGGTGGCGTATTACACGGTCCGGTCGGCGCAAACGGAACCAGCCATCGACAGCCTGCGCGGCTGGCTGCTAGGGCAGTTGCCGGCATACATGGTCCCGGTGGCCTACGTGCGTCTCGATGCATTGCCTCTCACCCCCAACGGCAAACTTGACCGCAAGGCGCTCCCTGCGCCGGGCGAGGGCGCGTTGATCAGCCGTGGCTACGAAGCTCCGCAAGGCGAGAGAGAAGTACTGATCGCCGAGATCTGGCAAGACTTGCTGGGTGTGACGCAGGTTGGCCGACATGACCATTTTTTTGAGCTGGGAGGTCACTCCCTGCTCGCCGTCAGCCTGATGGAACGCATGCGTCAGGAAGGCCTGGAGGCCGAGGTCAAGTCGCTGTTCAAACACCCCACCCTCATGGAATACGCAGCAACAACGGAAAGAATGGAGATTGTTCTGTGAGCATGATTGAACTGTTGGCAGTACTGGAAGAGAAAGATGTGCAGCTCGCCGTCAAGGGCGACCAACTGGTCGTCAGCGGCAAGCGACAGTCCCTCATGGAGCCCGCCGTGCTGGCGCTGTTGCGCGAGAACAAGGCGGCATTGATCGAACTGATCAATGCCGGCGAGTATTACAGCGGCAAGGCCGATGAAGTGGAGGTTCCCGCCCAGGCGATTGTGCCGGGCTGCGAGCGCATCACCCCGGAAATGTTGCCGCTGATCAAACTCGACCAGGCAGCCATCGAAAGCATCGTTGCCCGCGTTCCTGGCGGCGTGCGCAATGTGCAGGACATCTACCCGCTGGCGCCGTTGCAGGAAGGCATTCTTTATCACCATATTGCCGCCGAACAAGGCGATCCATACGTGCTACAGGCACAGTTTACGATTGCCAGCCGGGAGCTTTTCGACGAGTTCACCACGGCCTTGCAGCAGATCATCGACCGCCACGACATCCTGCGTACCAGCGTGGTATGGGAAGGCCTGGACGAGCCGGTTCAAGTTGTGTGGCACAAGGCTGATCTGGTGCTCAGCGAAATCACCCTTGAGCCTGACGCCGGTACCGCCAGCGAGCAGTTGCAACAACGCTTCGACCCACGGCATTACCGCCTCGATATCAGCCAGGCACCCTTGCTGCGGCTGGCCTTCACCCACGACGTGGCCAACCAGTGCTGGGTGGCGATGTTGCTGTTTCACCACATCGCCATCGACCATGCGGCGCTGGACCAGATCCATCATGAACTCCACGCGCACCTGAGCGGTCAGGCCCACACCCTGGGCGAGCCAGTGCCGTATCGCAACTATGTGGCCCAGGCCCGGCTCGGCGTCACGAACAAGCAGCACGAAGGGTTTTTCCGCGAGATGCTCGGCGACGTCGACGAACCTACGCTGCCGTTCGGCCTGCACGATGTGCGCGGCGACGGCCATGGTATCGAAGAAGCGCATCAGACCCTGCCTTTAGAGCTGAGCCGGCGCTTGCGAAATCAGGCCCGACTGCAAGGGGTGAGCGCGGCGAGCTTGCATCACCTTGCCTGGGCACAGGTGCTCGGGCGCCTGTGCGGGCGCAGCAATGTCGTATTCGGCACCGTACTGCTCGGGCGTATGCGCGGCGGCGAGGGGGTTCGCCGGGCCTTGGGGATGTTTATCAATACCTTGCCGCTGCGGGTGGACGTGGGTGAGCAGGATGTGCGCGCCGGGGTCAAGGCGACCCATATACGTTTGACTGCATTGCTCGGCCACGAACACGCCTCGCTGGCGTTGGCCCAGCGTTGCAGCGGTGTATCAGCACCGACGCCACTGTTCAGCGCACTGCTCAACTATCGCCACAGTTCCGCTGAAGCGGCGACCGATCAGGAAATCACCGATCAGACCGCTCAACTCTGGGAAGGGATCGAGGTGAGGGGCGGCGAAGAACGCACCAACTACCCGTTGATTTTATCCCTCGACGATTTTGGCGAAGGATTCAGCCTGAATGTTCAGGCTGTCACCGGTATAGGTGCCCAGCGGGTTTGCGGGTATATGCAGACGGCGCTGGAAAGCCTGGTGCATGCACTGGAGCAGACACCGCAAACGTCGTTGAACAGCTTGCCGATCTTGCCGGCCGACGAGCGTGAGCAGTTACTGGTGCAGTTCAACGACACCGCGCTGGATTACCCGCAGCAACAGACCATTCACGGGCTGTTTGAAGCACAGGTCGAGCGCACACCGGAAGCCATGGCAGTGGTTCATGGCGAACAACGCCTGACCTATCGCGAGCTTAACCAGCAGGCCAACCGCCTGGCCCATGCCCTGCGCAAGCAGGGCGTGCAGCCGGATTCTCGCGTCGGCATCTGCGTTGAGCGCGGCGTGGAGATGGTCGTCGGTTTGCTGGCGATTCTCAAGGCGGGCGGCGGTTACGTGCCGCTGGACCCGTCGTATCCGGTAGAACGAATTGCCTACATGTTGCAGGACAGTGCTCCGGCAGCAGTACTGGCGCAAACCGCGACTCAGGGCTTGCTGGCCGACGTTTCAGTGCCTGTCATAAATCTTGATCTGAACGATTGGCAGGACCAATCCTTCCAGAATCCGCAGGTGCCGGGGCTGACTTCAGCGCATCTTGCCTACCTGATCTACACCTCGGGTTCCACCGGCCTGCCGAAAGGCGTGATGATCGAACACCGCAACACCGTTAACTTCCTGACCTGGGCGCACACGGCTTTTGACGGCTCTGCGCTCGAAAAAACGCTGTTCTCCACCTCATTGAACTTCGACCTCGCAGTCTATGAGTGCTTTGCGCCGCTGACCTCGGGCGGCAGCATCGAAGTGGTAAAAAACGTCCTTGAACTGCAACACGGCGAGCACGATATCGGCCTGATCAACACCGTACCGTCGGCGCTCAAGGCTTTGCTGGAAGTCGATGGTTTGCCGAAATCGGTCCATACAGTCAACGTCGCCGGTGAAGCGCTGAAACGCAGCCTCGTGGAAAACCTATTCGAAAAAACCGGCGTGCAGCGCCTGTGCAACCTCTACGGCCCATCTGAAACCACCACCTACTCAAGCTGGGTGGCGATGGACCGCGAAGATGGCTTCGCAGCGCACATTGGCAAGCCAGTCGGCAATACACAGTTTTACCTGCTGGACGAACAGCAACAGCCTGTGCCACTGGGCGTTGCCGGTGAGATCTACATCGGCGGTGCTGGCGTGGCGCGGGGTTATCTGAACCGTGACGACCTGACTGCCGAGCGTTTCCTCAAAGACCCGTTCAGCCAAAACCCAGCGGCACGCATGTACCGTACCGGCGACCTGGGTCGCTACCTGCCAGACGGCAATATCGAATACCTGGGCCGTAACGACGATCAGGTGAAAATCCGCGGCTTCCGTATCGAGCTGGGCGAGATCGATGCACGCCTGGCCAAACACCCCGCGGTCCATGAAGCGGTAGTCACCGCCCGCGAGGACATTCCGGGCGACAAACGCCTGGTGGCGTATTACACGGTCCAGTCCGCGCAAACGGAACCGAGCATCGAAATCCTGCGCGGCTGGCTGCAGGAACAACTGCCGGCCCACATGATCCCGGCAGCCTATGTGCTGCTCGACGCAATGCCGCTGACCCCGAACGGCAAACTCGACCGCAAAGCCCTGCCAGCGCCGGACAGTGACTCACTGATCAGCCGTGGCTACGAAGCCCCACAAGGTGAAACCGAAACGCAGATCGCTGCTATCTGGAAAGACTTGCTGGGCGTTGAACAGGTCGGTAGACATGACAACTTCTTCGAGCTGGGCGGACACTCACTGTTGGCAGTCAGCCTCATAGGGCACATGCGTCAGTTGGGCCTGAGCGCCGATGTGCGTGCGCTGTTCGGCCAGCCGACGTTGGCCGCACTGGCTGCTGCGGTCGGTGGTGGCACGCCAGTCATGGTGCCGGCCAATCTGATCGCCGGGGATTGCCAAAGCATTACGCCTGAGCTGCTGCCGTTGATCAATCTGACCCAGGTGCAGATCGATCAGGTCGTGGCAAGCGTGCCGGGTGGCGTGGCGAATGTGCAGGACATCTACCCGCTGGCACCGTTGCAGGAAGGCATCCTCTATCACCACCTGGCCGCCGAAAGCGGCGATCCCTATGTGTTGCAGACTCAGTTCGCCTTTGATAACCGCGAACGTATGGACGCTTTTGTTCAAGCGTTGCAAACGGTTATAGACCGTCACGATATTCTGCGCACCAGTGTGGTGTGGCAAGGCCTTGAGTCCCCGCTGCAGGTGGTCTGGCGTAAGGCCCAATTGCACCTTGAAGCGCTCGAACTGGATCCTGTGAACGGCGATATCGGCGAGCAACTGCACAGCCGCTTCGACCCGCGTCACTACCGCCTGGACATCGGTCAGGCACCGTTGATGCGCGTGGTCTATGCCGAAGATCCGCCCAACCAGCGGATTTGCGCGATGTTGCTGTTCCACCACATGGCCCTGGACCACACTGCGCTGGATGTGGTGAAGCACGAAATACAGAACGGCTTGCTCGGCGAGGCCGAAGCCTTGGCAGCGTCGGTGCCCGTGCCGTACCGCAACTATGTGGTTCAGGCACGCCAGGGTGTCAGCCAGGCTGATCACGAAACGTTCTTCCGCGACATGCTGGGCGATATCCTCGAGCCGACCCTGCCGTACGGCCTGCTGGATGTGCAGGGCGATGGCAGCCACGTCAAGGAAGCCAGCCTGACGCTGGACCCTCAACTGAATCTGCGCCTGCGGGCTCAGGCCCGGCAGCAAGGCGTCAGCGCCGCCAGCCTGGTGCATCTGGCCTGGGGCCAGGTGCTCGGCACTGTGTCGGGCAAGCGTGACGTGGTGTTCGGTACGGTGTTGATGGGGCGGATGCAGGCCGGTGAGGGCGCCGAACGCGCCTTGGGCATGTTCATCAACACTTTGCCGCTGCGGGTTTCGGTAGGTGAGCAGGGCGTGCGTGACGAGGTCAAGGCGACCCATAAGCGCGTGACCGCGTTACTCGGTCACGAACATGCATCCCTTGCCCTGGCTCAGCGTTGCAGCGGCGTTGCCGCACCGACGCCGCTTTTCAGCGCCTTGCTCAACTACCGCCACAGTGCAGCTGCCAGCGTTTCCGAACAGGCGGTCCAGGCCTGGTACGGTATTCATGTTCTGAGCAGTGAAGAACGTGCCAATTATCCACTGAGCTTGAGCGTCGATGACTTTGGCGACGGTTTCAGCCTGAATGCACAGGCGGTGGCGGGTATCGATGCGCGGCGCATCTGCGATTACATGCAGACCGCCTTGAGTCATCTGGTCGAGGCCCTTGAATCCGCCCCGGATTCAGCCGTGTGCAACCTGCAGGTGGTGCCGGAAGCAGAACGTCGACAACTGCTGTTGGCGTTCAACGACACCAAGCAAGACTACCCGCGGCAGCAGACCGTGCACGCCATGATCGAAGCCCGGGCAGTCAGCGCACCCGAAAATGTCGCGGCTCAGGTGGGCGAGCATTGCCTGCACTACGGCGAGATGAACCATCGCGCCAACGCACTGGCCCACCACCTGATCAGTCTCGGCGTAGGTGTCGATGATCGCGTGGCGGTCATGGCCCGTCGCGGGCTGGACACGCTGGTGGCCATGCTCGCCGTCCTCAAGGCAGGCGCCGGCTATGTCCCGGTCGATCCGTCGCACCCTGACGAGCGCATTGCCTATCTGCTGACCGACAGCGCGCCCAAAGTGCTGCTAACCCAGCAGGCCCTGATGAACCGTGTGCCGCAAACGTCTGCACCGGTCATCGCCTTTGACCGCCCTGAATGGCCGCAACGCCTGGAAAACCCGCAAGTGGCGGGGCTCAACCCCACGCATCTGGCTTACGTAATCTACACCTCCGGCTCCACTGGCCAACCAAAGGGCGTGATGGTCGAGCACCGTACCCTCGGTAACCTGATCGACTGGCATTGCCAGGCCTTCGATCTGCAGGCTGGCAGTCATACCGCCAGCGTCGCAGGCTTCGGCTTCGACGCCATGGCCTGGGAAGTCTGGCCGGCGCTGTGTGCCGGGGCGACCCTGCACCTGCCGCCTGCGGACGTGAGCAATGAACAGATCGATGCGCTGCTCGACTGGTGGATCGCCCAGCCGCTGCAGGTGGCTTTCCTGCCAACGCCGGTTGCCGAATATGCCTTCAGCCGCGACCTGTCTCACCCCACCTTGCGTACGCTCTTGATTGGTGGCGACCGTCTGCGCCAGTTCCATCGCGATCCGGGCTTCACCGTCATCAACAACTACGGCCCGACCGAAGCCACAGTGGTCGCCACGTCGGGGCGTTTGCTGCCCGACGGCAGCCTCGACATCGGCACACCGATTGCCAATACCCGCGTGTACCTGCTCGATGAGCATCAGCAACTGGTGCCGCTGGGTGTGGCGGGCGAGCTGTACGTCGCCGGAGAAGGCGTGGCGAGGGGGTATCTGAACCGACCGGAGATGACCGCCGAGCGCTTTCTGCGTGATCCGTTCCACGCCAACGCCCGGATGTACCGCACCGGCGACCTGGCACGCTGGAACGCCGATGGCACTCTCGACTACCTGGGGCGTAACGATGATCAGATAAAAATCCGCGGCTTACGCGTTGAGCTGGGTGAAATCGAAGCACGCCTGGCCGAACACGCCGATGTTCGTGAAGCCGTGGTGCTGTGCCGCCAGGATGTTCCTGGTGACAAGCGTCTGGTGGCGTATGTCACGACGCAGCAGCCTGAAACGGTGCTCGACATCGAACACCTGCGCAGCCATCTGCAAGGCACATTGCCGGACTACATGGTGCCGACAGCCTATGTGCAGCTCGATGCGCTGCCGCTGACCGCCAACGGCAAGCTCGACCGCAAGGCCCTGCCAATGCCGGATGCGCAATCGCTGATCAGTCGTGGCTATGAAGCACCACAGGGCGAGGTCGAGATCCAACTGGCATCGATCTGGGCTGATGTACTCACGGTCGAACAGGTCGGTCGCCATGACCACTTCTTCGAACTGGGCGGCCACTCGCTGCTGGCAGTGAAATTGATCGAGCGCATGCGTCAGGTCGGCCTGAGTGCCGATGTGCGCGTACTGTTCAGCCAGCCTACGCTGGCGGCACTGGCGACAGCGGTCGGCGGTGGCACGGAAGTCGTGGTGCCAGCCAATCTGATTCCGGAACGCTGCGAACACATTACCCCGGACCTGCTGCCGCTGATCAGCCTGACTCAGGCGCAGATCGACTGCGTGGTAAAGCATGTGCCCGGCGGTGCTACTAACGTGCAGGACATTTACCCGCTGGCGCCTTTGCAGGCAGGTATTCTTTATCACCACATCAGTGCCGAGCAGGGCGATCCATACACCCTGAAAGCCCTGTTCAGTCTGCGCGACCGCGCACGACTGGACGATTTCAGCCACGCCTTGCAAGCGGTTATCAATCGTCACGATATCCTGCGTACCGCTGTACTGTGGGAAGGTCTCGACGAACCGGTGCAAGTGGTGCTGCGCCAAGCTGAAATGCACGTCACCGAGTTGTGCCTCGATCCGGTAAACGGCCCGATTGATGAGCAGTTGCACGAGCGCTTCGATCCCCGGCATTACCGCCTCGATGTGCGTCAAGCGCCCTTGATGCAGATTGTCTTTACCCATGACCCGCTCAACGATCGCTGGCTGGCGATGCTGCTGTTCCATCACTTGGTCAATGACGCAACCTCGCTGTACGTGGTGCTGCATGAAATGCAGGCGCACTTGCTAGGTCAGGGCGCTTCTCTGGGTCAGAGCGTGCCGTATCGCAACTACTTGGCCCAGGCCCGGCTGGGTGTCAGCGATGCGCAGCACGAAGCTTTCTTCCGCGAAATGCTCGGCGATATCGACGAGCCAACGCTACCGTTCGGTTTGCAGGATGTGCAGGACGGCGGCGGTGACATCGAAGAGGCGAGCGTGATCCTGCCCGCTGAACTGAACCTGCGTTTGCGAGCTCAGGCTCGACAGGCAGGCGTCAGCGCCGCGAGCCTGATGCATCTGGCCTGGGCACGGGTGCTCGGCAGCGTCTCGGCCCGTGAACAGGTGGTGTTCGGTACAGTACTGCTGGGCCGTATGCAGGCCGGCGAGGGTGCAGACCACTCGTTGGGCATGTTTATCAACACCTTGCCACTGCGCGTCGATATCGGCGCGACAACGGTGGTCGAGGGATTGAAAGCGACCCACGGGCAACTAACGGCTTTGCTGGGCCACGAACACGCGCCACTGGTACTCGCCCAACGCTGCAGCGGCGTGGATGCCCCGGCACCACTGTTCAGTGCGTTGCTCAACTATCGACACAGCGTCGTGAGCGACGTTTCAGCGGAAACCGCCACTGCCTGGGAGGGGATCGAGTCCTTCGGTGCCAAAGACCATACCAACTACCCGTTGACCCTGAATATCGATGACGTAGGCAACGGTTTCAACCTGACGGTACTGGTCAGCAGCACCGTCGGTGCCAAACGCGTCTGTGGCTACATGCAGACCGTGCTGGAGCATCTGTCGAATGCCCTGGAGCAGTCACCGTCCTCGACCCTCGACAGCCTGCCGATCCTGCCCGCTGCCGAACGTGAGCAGTTGCTGGTGACGTTCAACGACACCGCGCGGGACTATCCGCAGCAACAGACCGTGCATAGCCTGTTTGAAGCTCAGGTGCGGGCGTGCCCCGAGGCTTGTGCGGCAATCCACGACGGCGTTGCAGTGAGCTATGCCGAGCTCAACACTCGGGCCAACCGTCTGGCGCGGCATCTGCTGGGGCTTGGTGTGCAGCCGGGTGACAGCGTGGCGATTTTGCTGGAACGCAGCCATGACCTGCTCGCCAGTCAGCTGGCAGTGCTCAAGTGCGCGGCGGTGTATGTGCCGCTGGACGTCAATGCACCGGTCGAACGTCAGGCGTTCATGATTGAGGACAGCCAGGCGAGTGTACTGCTCACCCAAAGCCAAGTGTCGCTGGAAACCGCTGCCCAGCGTGTCGATCTCGACGGTTTGCCCCTGAACGATCTGAAAGACACTGATCTGGCGTTGCCGCAGTCCGGCGAAAGCGTCGCCTACATCATGTACACCTCTGGCTCTACCGGCACGCCTAAAGGTGTGTTGGTGCCGCATCGGGCCATAAGCCGTCTGGTGATCAACAACGGTTACGCCGATTTCAATGCACAGGATCGTGTGGCATTTGCCTCCAACCCGGCGTTTGATGCCAGTACGCTGGATGTCTGGGCACCGCTGCTCAATGGCGGCTGTGTGGTGGTGATCGGGCAGAACGACTTGCTCTCCCCATTGAATTTCCAGCGCCTGCTGCTGGAGCAATCGGTAACCGTGCTGTGGATGACCGCCGGTTTATTCCATCAATACGCTTCGGGGCTGGGCGAGGCCTTTTCGCGCCTGCGCTACCTGATTGCCGGCGGCGACGTGCTGGACCAGGCCGTTATAGGCCGGGTGTTGGCGAATAATCCGCCACAGCATCTGCTCAACGGTTATGGCCCGACCGAGGCGACGACCTTTTCCGCAACCTACGAGATTGTTTCGGTCGGCAATGGCTCGATTCCTATTGGCAAACCCGTAGGCAACAGCCGCCTGTATGTGCTCGATAGCCAAGGCCAACCCGTGCCGTTGGCCGTGCCCGGCGAGCTGTATATCGGCGGGCAAGGCGTTGCCAAGGGCTATTTGAACCGTGATGAATTGAGCACCACGCAGTTTGTCTTCGATCCGTTCAATCCGTCGGAAAACGCACTGATGTACCGCACCGGCGATTTGGTTCGCTGGCGCGCCGACGGCAACCTGGAGTATCTCGGCCGCAATGACGAGCAGGTGAAGATTCGTGGTTTCCGCGTTGAACTGGGTGAAATCGAAGCGCGCCTGGCCGAACACTCCGCTGTTCGCGAAGCCGTAGTGCTGTGCCGTCAGGATGTGCCTGGCGACAAGCGTCTGGTGGCTTATTTCACCGCACAGCAGCCTGTCGACATCGAACACCTGCGCAACCATCTGCAAGGCACGTTGCCGGACTACATGGTGCCGGCAGCCTACGTGCAGCTTGACGCTCTGCCGCTGAACGCCAACGGCAAGCTTGACCGCAAGGCGCTGCCAGTGCCGGATGCGCAAGCGCTGATCAGCCGTGGTTATGAAGCACCGCAAGGCGAAGTCGAGACCCTGCTGGCAGCGATCTGGGCGGATGTACTGACGGTCGAACAGGTCGGTCGTCATGATCACTTCTTCGAACTGGGCGGCCATTCGCTGCTGGCAGTGATGCTCATCGAACGCATGCGTCAGGTCGGCCTGAGTACCGACGTACGTGCGCTGTTCAACCAGCCGACCCTTGCCGCACTCGCCGCAGCGGTGGGCGGGCACACCGACGTGCAAGTGCCGGATAACCTGATCGTGCCGGGCTGCGAGCGTATTACCCCGGACATGCTGCCGCTGGCTGACCTCGATCAGGCAGGGATTGATCGGGTCGTTGCGAGCGTGCCGGGCGGCCTGGCCAACATTCAGGACATCTATGCCCTGGCGCCCTTGCAGGAAGGCATTCTCTATCACCATCTGGCTGCGGATGAAGGTGACCCCTACATCTTGCAGATGCTCTTCACGTTCGATGATCGCGAGTGCCTGGCCGGTTTCGCCGCGGCCTTGCAGAGTGTGGTCGAACGTCACGACATCCTGCGTACCAGCGTGGTCTGGGAAGGGCTTGAGCAGCCGGTACAGGTGGTTTGGCGCAACGCGAAACTGAGTCTGGAAGAGGTGGCCATCGA
>NZ_JAWHOO010000022.1:0-20549 GCF_032586855.1 Pseudomonas syringae group sp. J254-4
GGAGTACAGCGGGCGCCTGGCAATCGCATAGGAAATGATTTCGCCGCTGTACAGATCCATGATCGGCGACAGATAAAGCTTCTGGCCTCCTACTTTGAATTCGGTCACGTCGGTGGCCCATTTCTGGTTAAGGTATTGCGCTTTGAAATCACGCTTTAGCAGGTTAGGTGCGGCCTTACCTGTTTCGCCTTTGTAGGAACGGTATTTCTTCACGCGTATCAGGCTCTTCAGGCCTAGCTGCCCCATTAGTTTCTGCACCGTCTTGTGGTTCACAAGATGGCCCGCCCTGCGCAAGACTGTCGTGATGCGACGATAGCCATACCGGCCCTTGTGCTCGTAGAACGTTGCCTGAATCAGGTCTTTCAGTCCTGCGTATTTGTCGTCTGCCAGCAGTACCTTTTGTTGATAGTAAAAAGTGCTGCGTGCCAGACCGGCACACTTCAGCAGCCCGTCCAGAGAATGCAAAGGCCTCAGTTCCGTTACGATTTGCGCTTTTTCTGCTGCGCTATTCGTTGCTTCTTCTGAACCAAGGCATCGAGCTTTTTTAGATAATCGACCTCCATCCGCAGTTGCTTCACCTCGGCAAGCAACTCGTCACGCGAACGCGATTCATCGTCGACTGGAGCGGAATTCACAGGGGGAAGGGTCGTCGTCATCTTTCTTGGGCGTCCAGCTTTCTCAGGGGGCTTTGAGGAGGCGTTAAGAGCACCTTCGTCAAAAAGGCGCTGCCATCGATTGATGATGCCGAACTGACGGATATCGAACAAGGCCGCTGTCTGGCGCAGTGATAATCGCTCATCATGCATGCGCTTCAAAACAGCTAGCTTGAACTCGTCACTGTAACGCTGCCGCTTTTTCTCTTTAAGAGCCGCTGGGCCGTGGATCTGATAAGCCGCGACCCACTGACGAAGACAGGAAAAGTCCACATCGTGGCGATGCGCAACATCCCTCAACCCTGCCTTGCCGGCACAATATTCTTTCACGGCTGCGAGTTTTGCCTGCTCTGTATATTTACCCATGACGCCTCCAAAGGTTGCGTCCAACCTTCGGGGGTCATACCACTCCAGCGTGGGAATGCCTTTCGTGACGCTCCGCGTCACACGCCTGTGCCGCGCGGCAGGTTTAAAGCGGCGCCACCCCATGCCTCTGCAGCGCCCATTCCACATGTTCCCTGACCAGCTCCGACGGGTAATCTCGCCGTGCTTGCAGGGCTTCGATCACCGGGATGGTGGAGGGCGCGTTGCCCAGGCCGACAGCCAGGTTGCGTAGCCAGCGTTCGTACCCGGCGCGGCGCAGGGGCGAGCCCTCTGTACTGCTGAGGAATTTGTCTTCATCCCATAAAAACAGCTCGGCCAGCCCGGCGTTGTCCAGGTTATGGCGGGGCTGGAAATCGTTTTGGTCGGTTGGCCGTGCAAAGCGGTTCCACGGGCAGACAATCTGGCAATCATCGCAACCGAACACCCGATTGCCGATCAAGGGCCGCAGCTCTTCGGGGATCGCGGTCTTGAGCTCGATGGTCAGGTAGGAAATACAGCGCCGTGCGTCCAGCACATAAGGCCCGACAAAGGCCGCCGTCGGGCAGATGTCCAGGCAGGCCGTGCAGCGCCCGCAATGTTCCGTCGCATGCGGCGCATCGACCGGCAGCGGGATGTCGACAAACAGCTCGCCGAGAAAGAAAAAGCTTCCCGCCCTGCGGTTGAGCACCAGCGTATTCTTGCCGATCCAGCCGAGCCCGGCCTGTTCGGCAATGGCCTTTTCCAGCACTGGCGCGCTGTCCACGAACGCCCGAAAACCAAACGGCCCGATGGCCTGCTGAATGCGCTCGGCCAGTTGCTGCAAGCGCTTGCGGATCAACTTGTGATAGTCACGGCCCAGGGCGTAGCGTGACACATAGGCTTTTTCCGGTTCTGTCAGGCGCAGGGCCATCTCGGTGTCGCCGGGCAGATAGTCCATGCGCAGCGACACCACGCGCAACGTTCCCGGCACCAGCTCTTCCGGATGGGAACGTTTATTGCCGTGGGCTGCCATATAGTCCATTTCGCCGTGATAGCCTGCATCGAGCCAGCGTTGCAGGTGCTGCTCGTGCTCTGCCAGGTCCAGACCGCTGATCCCCACTTCCTGAAAGCCCAGCTCACGCCCCCATGCCTTGATTGAGACGGCAAGGGCGGCGAGATCATCGGAAGTGGGAAGTACAGCAGTAATAGCGGACATGCGCAGAGAGAAACCGGGGCCAAGGTGCGTATAATTCTGCCAGACATCGGAGCCTATAGACGCATGTTCGACACGAAACCTCATTTACCCGACGCGCTGTACAGCGCCGCGCAGGTCCGCGACCTCGATGCACGGCTGATTGCTGCCGGTACGCCAGGCCTGGAATTGATGCTGCGCGCTGCCCAGGCGCTATGGCGGACGATACTCCGACGCTGGCCGCAGGCCAATGAACTGACCGTGCTGGCCGGACGTGGCAACAACGCCGGTGACGGGTATCTGGTGGCCGCGCTGGCGCACAAGGCAGGCTGGCAAGTCAGGGTGCTGGCTGTCGGCGACCCGGCTGCATTGACCGGTGATGCCGCTTCGGCGCACGCGGCGGCTTCCGGCATAGACACTCAGGTATGGGCCGGACAGCCGCTGACCGGCGTGGTGCTGGATGCCTTGCTCGGTACCGGGCTCAACGGTGAAGTGCGCGAGCCCTACGTTTCGGCCATCAAGGCGATCAATGCCAGCGGCCTGCCGGTCGCCGCCGTGGACATCCCGTCGGGCTTGAGTGCAGACACCGGGCAGACGCTGGGCGTGGCGGTGCGTGCCGATGTGACCGTTACCTTCATTGGCCTCAAACTGGGCTTGTTGACGGGCGACGCGGCGGACCTGGTGGGCGAGCTGGTGTTTGATGATTTACGCGCCGACCCTATGCTGGTTGCGCAGGCGCCGGTCAGCGCGAAGCGTCTGAGCGCATCCAGTCTGCCGACGCTGGCATCGCGTCCGCGTACTGCACATAAAGGCATGTTCGGCCGGGTGCTGGTCATTGGTGGCGATCACGGTTTCGGCGGTGCTGCCTTGCTCAGCGCCGAAAGCGCCCTGCGCAGCGGGGCGGGCATGCTGACGCTGGCGACCCGTGCCGAACATATTCCGGCCGCTCTGACGCGCATGCCGGAAATCATGAGTGCGGCCATTCGCTCGGCGAACCAGTTGATGGCGTTGATCGAGCCGGCCAGCGTATTGGTTGTCGGTCCGGGGCTGGGGCAGGCCGCCTGGGGGCGTAGTTTGCTGTCGGCTGCCGCCAACGCCGAGCGGCCTCAGGTTTGGGATGCCGATGCTCTGAATATGCTGGCCGCCGGGGCGGTGAGCCTGCCCAAAGGCTGCGTCATCACTCCGCATCCGGGAGAGGCCGCGCGTTTGCTGGGCGTCGGCATCAAAGACATTCAGGCTGACCGGGCCGCTGCTGTGCGGGCGCTGGCGCGCAAGTTCGATACGGTTTGCGTGCTCAAGGGCTCTGGCAGCCTGATCGCCGATGCGAGCGGACAACTGGCGTTGTGCGACCGCGGTCATCCGGCCATGGCCACCGCCGGACTGGGGGA
Organism: Pseudomonas syringae group sp. J254-4; assembly: GCF_032586855.1. Lineage (NCBI taxonomy): Bacteria > Pseudomonadati > Pseudomonadota > Gammaproteobacteria > Pseudomonadales > Pseudomonadaceae > Pseudomonas > Pseudomonas syringae group sp. J254-4. The sequence goes on from NZ_JAWHOO010000022.1 coordinate 3,576, forward strand.
CGTGCTGGCCGGGTTGATCGGTGCGCTGCTGGCGCAGCATCTGACGCCATTCGATGCGGCCTGTCTGGCGGTGTGGCTGCACGCAAGCGCCGGTCAGAAGGTCGGTGAATACGGTCGCGGGCTGGCTGCCAGCGATATTATTCCTGCCATTCGTCAGTTATTGGAGGAGCTGCAACCGTGTCTGATTTAACGCTGCATGTGGTTGGCGAAGAGGCCATGATGAATTTTGGTGCACGCCTGGCCGCGGTTACCGAAGGCGTGGGCGTCATCTTTCTCGATGGCGATCTGGGCGCTGGAAAAACCACTCTTTCACGGGGAATGATTCGCGGGTTCGGGCATGCCGGGGCTGTCAAGAGTCCTACTTTCACGCTGGTTGAGCCCTACGAAATAGGTGCCATCCGGGTCTTTCACTTTGACCTGTATCGTCTGGTCGATCCCGAAGAACTCGAGTACATGGGGGTGCGTGATTACTTCGACGGCGATGCACTTTGTCTGATTGAATGGCCCCAGCGTGGTGCAGGCTTTTTGCCAAAGCCTGACCTGACCATTACCATTGGCCCGCACGGAGAAGGTCGGTCCGTGATATTGAGCCCGCTGGGCTCGCGTGGCGAACGCTGGTGTGCCACTTTGGCTTTGGAATTCAAATAGATATGGGGTTAGGTATGCGCATGCGCGCGCTGGTTACTGTAGTTGGTCTGCTGCTGATGGCCCTGGCTGTCGAGGCGGTTGCCGCTACGCAAGTAAAAAGTGTCCGCTTATGGCGAGCACCGGACAACACACGTCTGGTATTCGACTTGTCCGGGCCTGTCCAGCACAGTGTATTCACCCTGACTTCGCCTGATCGTCTGGTGATCGATATCAATGGCGCGACACTCGGTGGCCCGTTGAATGTCTCGACAGCCAATACACCGATCAACAGCATGCGCTCTGCCCAGCGCACGCCGACGGATCTGCGCGTGGTCATCGACCTGAAAAAGGCGGTGACGCCCAAAAGCTTCACGCTTGCGCCGAACCAGCAGTACGGCAACCGTCTGGTGGTCGACCTGTTCGATAACGCCGCCGATGCCAACCCGACGCCGGTGATCCCGGATACCGCCGCCAATACCGCGCCCGCTGTCCCGGTCAGCCCGGCCAAGCCTGAAATCAAGTTGACCCCGGTGCCCAACGGCAAGCGCGACATTGTTGTGGTGATCGATGCCGGGCACGGCGGTGAAGACCCGGGTGCCTCGGGCGGTGCCGGGCAGAAAGAGAAAAACGTGGTGCTGTCGATCGCCAAGGAGTTGCAGCGCCAGGTCAATGCCGAGAAAGGCTACCGCGCTGAACTGACGCGGACCGGCGACTACTTTATTCCGTTGCGCAAACGTACCGAGATCGCCCGCGCCAAGGGGGCCGACCTGTTTGTGTCCATTCACGCCGACGCTGCGCCGTCTACCGCAGCGTTTGGCGCTTCGGTGTTCGCCTTGTCTGATCGCGGTGCGACCTCCGAAACCGCACGCTGGCTGGCGGACAGTGAAAACCGTTCCGACCTGATCGGTGGTGCCGGTGCAGTAAGCCTTGATGACAAGGACCGGATGCTCGCCGGGGTGTTGCTGGACTTGTCCATGACCGCTTCGCTGTCTTCGAGCCTGAACGTCGGCCAGAAGGTGCTGAGCAATATCGGTCGCGTCACCTCGCTGCACAAATCGCGTGTCGAGCAGGCAGGTTTCATGGTGCTCAAATCGCCGGATATCCCGTCGATTCTGGTGGAAACCGGCTTTATCTCCAACGCCAACGAAGCCAACAAGCTGAGTTCTGCGTCGCACCAGCAGGCGTTGGCGCGTTCGATCAATTCCGGGGTGAAGCAGTTCTTCCAGCAGAACCCGCCACAGGGTACTTATATTGCCTGGCTGCGTGACAACGGCAAGCTGGCCCAAGGGCCACGCAACCATGTGGTCCGCTCCGGCGAAACCCTGGCCATGCTCGCAGCGCGCTATGACATGAACATTGCCACGTTGCGCAGCGCCAACAATCTGAAAAGCGATGAACTGAAGATTGGCCAGGATCTGCGCATTCCAAGTTCCGAGGTGGCGACTCAGCAATGACCGATCTTCTGCTCGACGGCACCGAAGCCAATAACGCTCAGACTGTCCTGAACGCTGCGCGCATCGAATTGCTCAGCCCGCGTCTGGCCAACCAGATTGCGGCTGGCGAAGTCGTCGAGCGTCCGGCGTCGGTTATCAAGGAGCTGCTGGAAAACAGCCTTGATTCCGGCGCGCGGCGCATAGATGTCGATGTCGAGCAGGCTGGTATCAAGCTGTTGAAAGTGCGGGACGATGGCGGCGGTATTTCCTCGGATGACCTGCCGCTGGCGCTGGCGCGACATGCCACTAGCAAGATTCGCGATCTGGAGGACCTCGAGCGCGTCATGAGCCTCGGGTTTCGCGGCGAAGCGCTGGCTTCGATCAGCTCCGTGGCGCGCCTGACGCTGACTTCGCGCACCCGCGACGCCGATCAGGCCTGGCAGGTTGAAACCGAAGGCCGTGACATGGCACCGCGCGTTCAGCCGGCAGCGCATCCGGTAGGCACATCCGTTGAAGTGCGCGACCTGTTCTTCAACACGCCTGCCCGACGCAAGTTTCTCAAGGCCGAAAAAACCGAATTCGATCATCTGCAGGAAGTCATCAAACGCATGGCGCTGGCGCGTTTCGACGTGGCCTTCCATTTGCGTCACAACGGCAAGACCGTGTTGAGCCTGCATGAAGCGCATGACGATACCGCCCGAGCGCGGCGTGTCTCGGCGATCTGCGGGCCGGGCTTCCTGGAGCAGGCGTTACCCATTGAGATCGAGCGCAATGGCCTTCATCTGTGGGGCTGGGTAGGGCTGCCGACATTTTCGCGTAGCCAGGCCGACCTGCAATATTTCTTCGTAAACGGGCGTGCGGTGCGCGACAAACTGGTCGCTCATGCTGTGCGTCAGGCGTATCGCGACGTGCTGTTCAACGGCCGTCACCCCACGTTCGTGCTGTTTTTCGAGGTCGACCCGGCCGCTGTGGACGTCAACGTTCACCCGACCAAGCATGAAGTACGCTTCCGCGACGGGCGAATGGTGCACGACTTTCTTTACGGCACCCTGCACCGTGCATTGGGTGATGTGCGCCCGGAAAACCAGTTGGGTGGCAGCGTACCGGTCGCCGCCGAGCCTCGGCCTACCGGGCCTGAGGCCGGTGAGTTCGGGCCGCAGGGTGAAATGCGTCTGGCCAATAACGTGCTGGAACAGCCGCAGGGCGAGCCTTTTGCCCGACCTGCTGCCGGTGGCGGCGCTGGCAGCGGTTATCAGTATCAATATACGCCTCGGCCCACCTCTGGCGTGCCGGTTGCCGAAGCGCAAAGTGCCTACCGTGAATTCTTCGCACCGCTGCCCAGCACCGCACCCTCGTCGCTGCCGGAGTCGCCCGGCGATATTCCGCCGCTGGGTTATGCGCTGGCGCAGCTCAAAGGTATCTACATCCTCGCTGAAAACGCTCACGGGCTGGTGCTGGTGGACATGCACGCCGCCCACGAGCGAATCATGTACGAGCGCCTGAAAATAGCGATGGCCAATGAAGGCCTGAGTGGTCAGCCATTGCTGGTGCCCGAATCTCTCGCGGTCAGCCAGCGTGAAGCGGACTGCGCCGAAGAACATATCGCGACGTTTCAGCGCCTGGGCTTCGAGCTGCAGCGGCTTGGCCCGGAAACCCTGGCGATCCGCCAGATCCCTGCGTTGCTCAAGCAGGCCGAGGCCAATCGGCTGGTCAGCGATGTGCTGGCGGATCTGATGGAGTACGGCACCAGCGACCGGGTGCAGGCACACATGAACGAGTTGCTCGGGACCATGGCCTGTCACGGCGCGATTCGCGCCAATCGGCGTCTGGCCATCCCGGAAATGAACGGCCTGTTGCGTGATATGGAAAACACCGAACGCAGCGGGCAATGCAACCACGGTCGTCCTACCTGGACCCAGATGGGTCTCAATGACCTGGATAAATTATTCCTGCGCGGTCAATGAATGAATGCTTTACCTCCGGCCATCTTTCTCATGGGGCCTACCGCCGCAGGCAAGACCGACCTTGCGATAGAACTGAGCAAAGTGCTGCCTTGTGAGCTGATCAGCGTCGATTCGGCGTTGGTCTATCGCGGCATGGACATCGGCACCGCAAAGCCTTCGAAAGCACAGCTGGCTGAATATCCGCACCGTCTGATCGACATTCTCGACCCGGCACAAAGCTACTCCGCAGCCGATTTTCGCAGCGACGCACTGGCGGCCATGGCGGAAATTACCGCGCGCGGAAATATTCCTTTGCTGGTCGGTGGCACTATGTTGTATTTCAAGGCTCTATTGCACGGGCTGGCGGATATGCCGGCTGCCGATGCGCAGGTCAGGGCACAGCTTGAAGCCGATGCACAGGCCTATGGCTGGCAGTCATTGCACGATCAATTGGCGGTGGTCGACCCCGTTTCGGCGGCACGCATTCACCCTAATGATCCGCAACGACTGATCAGGGCGCTTGAGGTGTATCGCGTCAGCGGAATGAGCATGACGGCACACCGCGAGCAACAAACTGTGCAAAGTACCGAAGCGGCCGCATCAGGGCGTCAGCAATTGCCCTATACTGTCGCGAACCTTGCCATCGCTCCGGCTGATCGCAAGGTGCTGCACCAACGCATCGCGCTACGTTTTGAGCAAATGCTGGATCAGGGGTTTCTGGACGAAGTACTGGCATTGCGCTCAAGAGGCGACCTGCATTCCGGGTTGCCCTCGATAAGAGCCGTCGGTTATCGCCAGGTCTGGGATCACCTGGATGGGAAGCTGACGCTGGATGAAATGCAGGAGCGCGGCATTATTGCAACGCGCCAGTTGGCCAAAAGGCAGTTCACCTGGCTACGCAGCTGGGAGGATTTGCACTGGCTGGACAGTCTGGCCAGCGACAATCTGTCGCGCGCCTTGAAATACCTGGGATCGGTCTCCATATTGAGCTGAGTCCCTGCAATAGCCGTCTATCCTTGGGGGGTGGCCGGTAAGCCAATCGAATTCGATTTATTATTTTATTGATCCTTAAAGGAGTGCGGCACATGTCAAAAGGGCATTCGCTACAAGACCCTTACTTGAATACCTTGCGAAAAGAGAAGGTCGGGGTATCGATCTACCTGGTCAACGGTATCAAGCTGCAGGGCACGATCGAGTCTTTCGACCAGTTCGTCATTTTGCTGAAGAATACTGTCAGCCAGATGGTCTACAAACACGCCATTTCCACCGTCGTACCGGTTCGCCCGATTCGCCTCCCCAGCGCTACCGACGCTGACGGCGCAGACGCCGAGCCAGGTAACGCCTGATAGGAGTCTGCCTTGTTCTTTGAGCGCCACAGTGGTGGTGAACGTGCAATTCTCGTTCATCTGGATGGTCAGGACCCTGAGGCGCGCGAAGATCCGCAGGAGTTTCAGGAGCTGGCCATATCGGCCGGTGCCGATACCGTTGCGTTTATCAACGTGCCGCGTCATCGGCCATCGGCCAAATACCTGATTGGCTCTGGGAAGGTCGAGGAGCTTCGCGACCAGGTCAAGGCCGAACAGGCTGATCTCGTTATCTTCAATCACACCCTCACGCCCAGTCAGGAACGTAACCTCGAACGCGTTTTCGAGTGTCGCGTGCTTGATCGTACGGGTTTGATCCTCGATATTTTTGCGCAGCGCGCACGTACCCACGAAGGCAAGCTTCAGGTCGAACTGGCCCAGCTTGAGCATATGAGTACGCGTCTGGTCCGTGGCTGGACTCACCTTGAGCGTCAGAAAGGTGGTATCGGCCTGCGCGGCCCTGGGGAAACCCAGCTCGAAACCGACCGACGTCTTCTGCGGGTTCGCCTGCGGCAGATCAAGGGTCGGCTGGAGAAGGTTCGCAGCCAGCGCGATCAGGCACGTCGTGGACGCCGCCGCGCCGACATCCCTTCGGTTTCACTGGTGGGCTACACCAACGCCGGCAAATCGACCCTTTTCAACTCGGTGACCGATTCGGATGTGTTTGCGGCGGACCAGCTGTTCGCCACGCTCGATCCTACCTTGCGTCGCCTGCAACTCGATGACCTGGGTCCTATCGTGCTGGCCGATACCGTAGGCTTCATTCGCCATCTGCCGCACAAACTGGTAGAAGCGTTTCGAGCGACGCTTGAAGAGTCGAGCAACTCCGATTTACTGCTGCATGTGATCGACTCCCACGAGCCAGACCGCATGTCGCAGATCGAGCAGGTCATGGCCGTGCTCGGTGAGATCGGTGCCGAGGGCTTGCCGATCCTTGAGGTCTATAACAAACTCGATCTGCTTGAAGGCGTGGAGCCGCAGATACAGCGGGATGCCGATGGCAAACCGCAGCGTGTCTGGGTGTCTGCCCGTGATGGTCGAGGGCTGGATCTGCTCAAGCAGGCTATCGCCGAGCTGCTCGGTGACGACCTGTTTGTCGGCACGCTGCTTTTGCCTCAGAGTCTTGCCCGGCTGCGCGCCCAGTTTTTCGAATTGGGTGCGGTGCAGAGCGAAACGCATGACGAGGAAGGTGCCAGCGTGCTGGCCGTACGACTGCCGCGCGTTGAACTCAATCGACTGGTGAGTCGCGAAGGATTGCAGCCGCTGGAGTTCATCGAGCAACACACTTTGCAATAAAAGCACGAGAAAGCCGTTGTACGGCTTTCGCGAGCATTCTGTAGCATTGGTCGGCGCGCCGCGGGCGCGTCTTTGCTTTATCAGATGGAGAGCGCTATGGCTTGGAATGAGCCGGGTGGCAACTCGAATAATCAAGATCCCTGGGGTGGCAAACGCCGTGGCGGCGACCGCAAGGGACCACCTGATCTCGACGAGGCCTTCCGTAAGCTGCAGGAAAGCCTGAAGGGGTTGTTCGGCGGCGGTAACAAACGCGGCAGCGATGGCGGCGGCAGTGGTGGCGGTTCAGGCAAGGGCGGTGGCTTTGGCCTGCTCGGTATCGGCCTGGTCGTGCTCGTCGCTTTCTGGCTCTACAGCGCTATCTATGTTGTTGACGAGCAAGAGCAGGCTGTCGTGCTGCGTTTCGGTCAATACCACGAAACCGTAGGGCCGGGTCTCAACATCTACTTCCCGCCGTTCGATCGCAAGTACATGGAAAACGTGACTCGCGAGCGAGCCTACAGCAAGCAGGGCCAGATGCTCACCGAAGACGAGAACATCGTCGAAGTGCCGCTGACCGTGCAATACAAGATCAGCAACCTGCAGGACTTCGTCCTGAACGTCGATCAGCCTGAAATCAGCCTGCAGCACGCCACTGAAAGTGCGCTGCGCCATGTCGTGGGTTCCACGGCAATGGATCAGGTGCTGACTGAAGGTCGTGAACTGATGGCCAGCGAAATCAAGGAGCGTCTGCAACGCTTCCTCGATACCTACCGTACCGGCATCACCGTCACTCAGGTCAACGTACAGAGCGCCGCCGCGCCGCGTGAAGTGCAGGAAGCCTTCGATGACGTGATCCGCGCCCGTGAAGACGAGCAGCGTGCGCGTAACCAGGCTGAAAGCTATGCCAATGGCGTGATTCCGGAAGCCCGTGGTCAGGCTCAGCGCATCCTTGAAGATGCCAACGGCTACCGCGATGAAGTGGTTTCGCGCGCCAAGGGTGAGGCGGATCGCTTTACCAAACTGGTTGCCGAGTACCGCAAGGCACCTGAAGTTACCCGCCAGCGTCTGTATCTGGACACCATGCAGGAAGTCTTCAGCAACACCAGCAAGGTTCTCGTGACCGGCGACAAGGGGCAGAACAATCTGCTTTATCTGCCGCTCGACAAGATGATCGAGAGCAGCCGCAGCAGTAACGGCAATGGCTCCAATTCAGGTACGCCATCGCAGTCGGCTAATGACGCTGCCGCTGCTGCCGCCGCTGCCCGGGCGAATGAGGCTCAGCAGCGTGGTGAAGTACGTACCAGGGAGACTCGCTGATGAGTAACAAATCACTGATCACCCTTATTGTCGGCGTGGTACTGGCAGTCATCGCCTGGAACAGCTTCTACATAGTGTCCCAGACCGAGCGCGCGGTTCTGCTGCAATTCGGTCGTGTGGTCCAGGCGGACGTTCAGCCGGGTCTGCATGTGAAGGTTCCTTACGTGAACCAGGTGCGTAAGTTCGACGGTCGTTTGCTGACCCTCGATGCGCCGACCCAGCGCTTCCTGACACTGGAAAAGAAAGCTGTCATGGTCGATGCCTACGCCAAATGGCGTGTGAAGGATGCGGAGCGTTTCTACACCGCGACTTCCGGCCTCAAGCAGATTGCCGACGAGCGTCTTTCGCGTCGTCTGGAATCCGGTCTGCGTGACCAGTTCGGCAAGCGCACCCTGCACGAAGTCGTGTCGGGCGAGCGGGACGCGCTGATGGCGGACATCACCGGTTCGCTGAACCGCATGGCCGAGAAAGAACTGGGTATCGAAGTTGTCGATGTCCGGGTCAAAGCCATCGATCTGCCGAAGGAAGTGAATCGCAGCGTTTTCGAACGCATGAGCACTGAGCGTGAGCGCGAAGCCCGCGAACACCGTGCGAAGGGTAACGAGCTGGCTGAAGGCATCCGTGCCGACGCCGATCGTCAGCGTCGTGTGCTGCTGGCCGAAGCCTATCGCGAGTCGGAAGAAGCGCGTGGTGATGGTGATGCCCAGGCTGCCGCGATCTACTCCAAGGCGTATGGTCAGGACCAGGAGTTCTACGCGTTCTATCGCAGCCTGCGTGCCTACCGCGAAAGCTTTGCGAACAAGAGCGACGTGATGGTGCTTGATCCGAACAGCGAATTCTTTCGCTACATGGAAAAAGCCAAGCCGTAATTAATCACCCGCCGGGCGGCAAAACCGCCCGGTGGGGTGAACGTACGGTGAAACGTGTGTATCATGCGGCAGCCGGGAAATTCCCGGCTTTTTTGCGTCTGCACGATTGATTGGCCGTATCTGAATCAGAACGCGGCAAGATTTTTCGAGGAAAGTGGTCTGCAAGGCCTGTCTCGGGCATTTGTCGTGCCCGTCATACGGCGCACCACTTTCTGCTTCACTCAAGGTCGGCCTGTAGGCTGGCCGCCTGGATCACAGGGGAATGGCGTAATGGCAACGGTCGACCGCTGGCTGCTACCAGATGGCATCGAAGAAGTACTGCCACCGGAAGCGGCGCGCATTGAAGTAGCGCGCCGTCAGGTGTTGGATCTGTTTCAGAGCTGGGGCTATGAGTTTGTCGTCACCCCGCATATCGAGTATCTCGAATCCCTGCTGACTGGCGCGGGTTCGGATCTGGACCTGCGCACCTTCAAGGTTATCGACCCGCAATCGGGCCGGCAGATGGGCTTTCGCGCCGACATCACGCCGCAGGTTGCACGCATCGATGCTCACACCCTCAAGCGTGAAGGCCCTAGCCGTCTGTGCTATGCGGGCAGTGTCCTGCACGCCCAGCCACGCGCGCTGTCTTCCTCGCGCAGCCCCATTCAACTGGGCGCCGAGCTGTACGGCGATGCCAGCCCGAGCAGTGACGTAGAAGTCATCAGCCTGATGCTGGCCATGTTGCAACTGGCCGATGTGCCGGATGTGCACATGGACCTTGGGCATGTCGGCATCTACCGTGGTCTGGCGCGTGCCGCTGGCCTGTCGGGAGAAGTCGAGCAGCAGTTGTTCGATGCACTGCAGCGCAAGGCTATTGATGAAGTGGTTGCCCTGACCGCCGATCTGCCGCAAGAGCTGGCTTCAATGCTGCGTGCGCTGGTTGATCTGTGCGGTGGTCGTGAGGTGCTGGATGCGGCGCGCGACCGTCTGGCTGGCGCACCTGCGCCGGTATTGGCTGCGCTGGATGATCTGCTGGCGATCGCCGAGCGCCTGGCTGCGCGCTTCCCGCAGTTGCCGCTGTACTTCGATCTCGGCGAGCTGCGTGGCTATCACTACCACACCGGTGTGGTGTTTGCGGTGTTCGTGCCTGGCGTGGGCCAGTCGATCGCGCAGGGCGGTCGTTACGATGACATCGGCGCCGACTTCGGCCGCGCCCGTCCGGCGACCGGCTTTTCTACCGACCTGAAAACCCTGGTTACCCTGGGGCAGGCAGAAATCGTCTTACCGTCTGGTGGCATCTGGGTGCCGGACAGTACGGATGCGGCACTCTGGCAGATGGTTTGCCAGTTGCGCAGTGAAGGTCAGCGTGTGGTTCAGGCTTTGCCTGGGCAGCAGGCGAGCGCCGCGCGTGAAGCCGACTGTGACCGGCAATTGATTCAGCATGGCGAGCACTGGCAGGTAATGCCGCTGGCTTCTTGAGTATTCCTGCCGGCCGCCGCCGGCACCAAGTTTGCGTGAATGAGGACAAGTGTTATGGGTAAGAATGTCGTAGTCCTGGGCACTCAATGGGGTGATGAGGGCAAAGGCAAGATCGTTGATCTGCTGACCGAACATGCTACCGCCGTAGTTCGCTATCAGGGTGGCCACAATGCTGGTCACACACTGGTGATCGACGGTGAGAAAACCGTATTGCACCTGATTCCGTCCGGTGTACTGCGCGAAGGCGTGCAGTGCCTGATCGGTAACGGTGTAGTGGTTGCTCCCGACGCGCTCCTGCGCGAAATCATCAAGCTGGAAGAGAAAGGCATTCCAGTGCGTGAGCGTCTGCGCATCAGCCCGTCCTGCCCGCTGATCCTGTCGTACCACGTTGCACTGGACCAGGCGCGTGAGAAAGCCCGCGGCGAATTCAAGATCGGTACCACCGGTCGTGGTATCGGCCCGGCTTACGAAGACAAGGTTGCGCGTCGCGGTCTGCGCATTGGCGACCTGTTCCATCGCGAACGCTTCGCGGCCAAGCTGGGCGAGCTGCTCGACTACCACAACTTCGTGCTGGTCAATTACTACAAAGAGCCTGCCATCGACTTCCAGAAGACACTCGACGAGTGCATGGAATACGCCGATCTGCTCAAGCCGCTGATGCTCGACGTCACCGCTGCGCTGCATGAAATGCGTCGCGACGGCAAGGACATCATGTTCGAAGGTGCCCAGGGTTCGTTGCTGGACATCGACCACGGTACTTATCCGTACGTCACCAGCTCCAACACCACTGCTGGCGGTATCGCTACCGGTTCGGGTTTTGGCCCGATGTACCTGGATTACATTCTGGGCATCACCAAGGCTTACACCACGCGTGTGGGTTCGGGTCCGTTCCCGACCGAGCTGTTCGACGATGTCGGTGCTTTCCTGGCCAAGCGTGGTCACGAGTTCGGCGCTACCACCGGCCGCGCTCGTCGTTGCGGCTGGTTCGATGCCGTCATCCTGCGTCGCGCCATCGAAATCAACAGCATCTCGGGCCTGTGCCTGACCAAGCTGGACGTACTCGACGGTCTTGAGACCATCAACATCTGCGTTGGCTACGAGAACGAAGAAGGCGCGGTCATCGACGCACCTACTGACGCCGACAGCTACCTTGGTCTGCGTCCGGTCTACGAGCAGATGCCTGGCTGGAGCGAATCCACGCTGGGTGCCAAGACCCTGGAAGAGTTGCCTGCAGCCGCTCGCGCCTACATCAAGCGCGTTGAAGAGCTGGTTGGCGCGCCTATCGATATCATTTCGACCGGTCCTGACCGTAACGAAACCATCGTGCTGCGTCACCCGTTCGGCTGATACGTCACAGTGCTGTGCCAAAAAGGGTCGCATGTGCGGCCCTTTTTTATTGTCGCGCTGAGGGCAGGGAAGCTCAGAAAAGTGAGACTTGTGTCACGGCACGGTGCTTGCTACAAAGATGACAGAAAAGTGCCATCATTTTAATGGCGCTGAGGGTGGAGGGATTCTCCTGTGTCTGCTGTCTTATCTCTATTGCAAAGCCGTCTGCTGCGCCCGGTCTTCATTGCCCTGGGCATTGCCCTTTTGGTGCAGGTCATCGTGGCGGTTGCTCTTACCCGGAGCACAGTCACAGCGCTTGAGGCTGACCTTGCCAATCGCCTTGGGGTAGATTCGCAACATCTTTCCTCCGAGCTGGAGCTGGCGAGTAGCGAAGTGACGTCGAGCCTCGACTCGCTTTCAGCCAGTACGCGTCAGCGCTTGAGCGTCGGACTTTCTACCCGCTTGAAGGAAGAGCAGGCCCAACTGCGTGCCACGCTGGAAAAAGACCTGAGAGAGTCCGCCACTGACATGGCCGAGCTACTGGCTGCGGTTGCCCCGCGCGCCATGTGGGACAACGACACGCCAACCCTTTCCGAATTTGCCCGACGCGCCCAGCGCAATCCCAACGTGTTGTTTGTGGTCTATGACGACGCCGCAGGTGAGCACCTTACGCGGTACATGAACCGCGATAACCCGCTGGTCAAGGCGCTGCTGGCCAAGGGTGAAGGCGAGCGGGCGATGGACAAGATCCTCAATGCCGCGAAAAACGACCCGTCGGTGTATTACGTCGAGGCCTCTATCAGCCCTAACGGTGTTGAGATCGGCAAGGTGCGCATGGGAGTGTCCACGGCAACGGTCGAGGAAAATCTCGCTGCGCTGGACAAGCGTTTCGCCACCCTGATAACCAGTGGCGAGCAACTGGTTTCCGACAGCCTTGCCAGTGCTTCCAAAGACAGTTCGACCGCCTTGCGCACGCGCCTGCAATCCGCTCAGGCGGCGGGTGCTGCAATGACCGCCAATACGCGTGTTACGGTTCAGGAAGCCGCCGAAACGTTGCGCTGGCGGATCGGCATGGGGCTGGCGCTGGTCGGCCTGGGCGTACTGCTGTTACTGGCGGTGGTGCTCGGACGTCGTGTGGTCAGCAAGTTGCACCTGCTGATCGCGGCACTGAATGATTTGGCTGCGGGTGAGGGCGACCTGACCAAGCGCGTCAAGCTGGACAGCAATGACGAGATCGGCGACATGTCGGCTGCGGTCAACCGCTTCATCGACAAGTTGCAGCCTATCGTTCGTGAGGCGGGCGAGGTGGCGCAACGCACCGGGCAGGAAATCGGTGTCATGAGCCAGCGTAACGCCGGGGCTGATGCGGCGGCCGAGTTGCAGCGTGATGAAGTGGCGGCCAGCCTCAAGGCACTTGAGCAGATGGCTGATGAGGCGCAGTCGGAAAGCCAGGCGATGCAGGCGGCCTTGCGTCAGGTGGTCGATATCAAGCAAGCGACCGATGAAAACACCCGCACGTCCAATCAGGTCGGCGGTTTGATCGAGGCGCTGGCCGGGCAGGTTGAAACCGGTGCACAGGTCATTGAGCGTCTGGCGCAGCAAAGCCAGCAGATCGAGGTCGTGCTGGAAGTTATCCACGGTATTGCCGAGCAAACCAACTTGCTCGCACTCAACGCAGCTATCGAAGCGGCGCGCGCGGGTGAAACGGGCAGGGGCTTTGCCGTGGTGGCTGACGAAGTGCGGGCGCTGGCCAGCAAGACGCAAAGCTCGACGGGCGATATTCAGGAACACATCATCGCCTTGCAGCGCGGCGCGAAAGAGGCGGTCGCTGCCATCGGCATCGCTGGCCGACAGGCCAAGGAAGGGCTGGAAGTATTACGTGACAGCGCCAAACGCCAGCAGACCGTGCAGGCGTCCGTCGAGCAAGTGCACGCTGCCATCGGTCTGGCAACCAAGGCGGCTGTACATCAGGCTGAAGGCGCGCAGGCCGTTCGAGGTCGGGTAGAGGTGATTCACGCTCAGGCCGAGCGTGCTGCCGAAGCAGTGGTCGAGACGACTGCTAGCGGCAAGGTACTCAGCGGGCTGGCTGCGCAGTTGAAGGCGAGCCTGGGGCAGTTTCGGGCTTGAGGTATAGAACGTTTTCGGGAAAAGGCCTTCGTCTACACCTTGGTCTGTGAGGCACCCAGCACGATGTCTAGCACGTGCTGACAGCGAAGCGAATAATCGAGCGCTAACTTTCAAGGACGCGAGGTTGGCTGTGTCTGGATAATCGCAGGAAGTTTTTTGAAATGCCTACCTGTCAGTTCTGATAGTAACCCTATGGGCAATGACCCCCTACAGTGAGCAAGAGCTCATGATCGCGAATGAGCACTTTGTACTGTGCTTACCTCAGAGCGCACAGCCAGATATTTAACTTTATTTCTATGGATGGAATGAATATGACTGCCTTATTGGAAAGTCCTCTTGCCCCGGTAGGTGTTGGGGGCGTCTGGAGAACTGATGCGGTTACAGGCGTAAAATATGTTCAGTTAGGCTACCCCGACAAGCCGTCATCGCCCCCCTCGCCGTCGGATATGTCCTACCTTGCAGGGCGGGGGCTCGGAGTCAGGCTGCCGTCGATATGGAACAACTATTACTTGAGTTTTGCTCCTGGCGAGCACGTTCAGATTAATTTCAAGGGTAAGTCTCAGAGTGGAACGCTGATTAGTTGGAGTACGACTTACATAGCGCTATCTGTCTTGGGTGGTGATGTACGCACCGTGATGATTCCGTCTGATATTGTGAAAGCGCTCGCCGGTCAAACGGCGACTGTTCAGTATGTCGTCAGGCCCGCAAGTTCCAACAAGACTGGCAAGGTTCGCACATCGCGATCTCTTGAGTTTCAGATTCGAGGTCTTTATCTGCCGGCGCCCGAACTATTGGAAGCCGTCAACGACTCTATCGACCCGGATCACATCAGTGCCAAGGCTACAGTCAACTTTGTCACTGTCAGTCTCGATTACCCAGGTATTCAGCTTGAGGACACCGTAAAACTGGTCAGGGAGGGCGTGGACGCCAAGCAGAATGCAATTAAATTTACGGACAAAGACCGCCCCATCAGTGCAAATAATCTACAGCGGCGTCCAATGAAAATTACCTGGACAGATGCTGATATCAAGCCGCTGGTCAATGGCATTATGAGTATCTACTACAAGGTGTATAGAGGGGGCATCTGGTATACCTCGCCCAGGCGCAATATCTATGTAGGACCAAGCCTTGCGAGTTTGCCGCCATTTATCAACGAAGTTTCTGATAATCGTCTCGATCCGGACAAAATTGCTGACTCTATCAATGTTCATATTCCTTCCGCTGGAACCTTGGTAAAAGACAAGATCACGCTATTCTGGAGTGACTCGTCAAAACAGAAGACGTTTACCGATGAGGGGGTTATTACCCAGCAGAATGTCGATGGCGACATGTCATTTGATGTGTATCTGGATAATCCTATTGAATTCAACCGGGGCAAGGTTGTGACGGTTTTTTACCTGCTTGAGCGCGTTCTGCCAGATGGCCGGAAAGTCAGCTTTCGTTCTGCTGACTATCAGTTTTTCGTCGGCAGTCAGAAGGATCAGGAGGCTGCAGATTCCAGGGTTTTGACCGGCGCTGTGGTGGGCGGTGTCAAAGATGGCAAGATGGATGCTGCTCTTGCGAGCGTTGGAACAAAACTCACCGTGCCTTACGCCGAGACTCAGATGGGAGATAGTGTTACGGCTTATTGGCAGCCGGCCGAGGGTGGTGATCCGGTCGTATTGGGTGTTCAGGCTGTTAATGCGGCCAACGTGAATATCGACCTGGTATTCAATGTTCCCGCGGCCTGCATCAGTACAGCGCTCAACAAAAAGGCCATTGTCTATTACGTTATTGAGCGAAAAGGGCTTGGCGGCAAGACTCAGAAGTTCAGGTCTCAGGAAGAACTGTTTTCGGTAGGCACTCAGGTGGCGGGTCTATTGCTTCCTGCTCCTGAGGTTCCGGCGTCTGTTGGCGGGGTTCTTGATCCGATGGCCGTGCAAAATGGCACAACAGTGGTTGTTCAGCCTTACCCCGCCATTGCTGTCGGCGACAAGGTTCGGCTCTTCTGGATTGGTACTGACGGCCCCGGGACGCCAGCTATAGCCGAACAAACTGTCGGCAGTGTGAGCAAGGCATTGGAGTTCGTTATTCCAGCCTCGGCAATTGGTTCCAACACCGGGGCAGAGGTCTGGGTCTATTACCAGGTCACGCGCAACGGGCTGATCAATCCGATAGAGTCTGACGACACCATCATCGAGGTCGATACACTTGGTGGGCATAACCTGTCTCTGCCAGTGGTCGGCCAGGCACCCGCAGATCTGCTGGATCTGGCCTCGGTAAAAACCGACATCGTGGTGACGCTCAAGAAGTGGCCATTCATGGCAGCCGGTCAACGGGTGTGGTTGCGCCTGGAGGGTACTGCCCAGGATGGTAGTGCGGTGGAGATCAACGTCTGGACAGCCAGAATATTGACCGATGCCGATGCAAAGCAGGACTTGGCTATCACTATCACTCGGGCCCAGTTCGATAATTTGGCAGCGGGCAGTCAGTTGCAGGTATTTGCAAAGGTTACGTTCGATGGTGACTTCAGTGACACCTACGCTGAAGACTTTCCGACGCTGAGTTTGACAATCAAACCGCAAGGCAGCTTGCTGAGTGTCAAGTTTTCAGATGTTTCTTTGAGCGCTGCGTATCCGAAGCCAGGCAGCACTGCTGCAGTGCCGCCCGATTCAAGTCAGTTAATGGTTGTTAGTGGCGGTAAAGGTCCCTATACGTTCGTGTCTGGAGATTCGTCTATCGTTGAGGTCGATGCTAAAGGCCTGCTGATGGCTAGGAAGAACGGATCTGTATATGTTCAGGTGCGGGATTCCCTTGGCCAGGTTGTATACGTAACGGTCACTGTCCAAGGTATTTCCACGTTGGAGTACCTGAATTTCGATACTTACACGGAGTGCAAGAAAATTGCCGACAGCAGAGGTCTTGTCATTCCGGATCTGGCTACTTGGCGCAAGCTCCGTGCCGAGGGTGGTGGAAAGTTGAGTGTCGACCTCCCGGCAGCGCCTGCGGGGCAGCAGTGGGACAGACGGGTCTGGGCAAGTGATAATGGTAGTCTTCCGTTTACCAGAAAGAGCTATTTCCCGGATGATGACAAGGATAAGGATCTGAAAGACATCGTGATACTTGGCGAGGCAGCCTATGGCTTTGGTTTGAAGATATAAGCTGGATGCGGTCTGCTGAGTTGAAGTAAATGACTTTGCAATTCCCAAAAAAAAACCGAGCCATTGGCTCGGTTTTTTTGAATTGGTGCCCAGAA